>JBGSLE010000554.1:0-57913 GCA_041740875.1 Pontiella sp.
CCACGCCCGACGGCTGGTAAAACCGCGCCTCCGTCCCTGCGCCATCGGCAACGCCTACCTCGCCGCCTTTTCCCGCCAACGTCGTCACGACCCCGGCTGGCGACACCTTGCGCACCGTCTGGTTTTCGAAATCGGCCACGAAGAGGTTGCCCGCCGCATCCGCGGCCAATCCGCGCGGGAAATTGAACCGCGCCTCCGCCCCCGTGCCGTCCGACACCCCGGGGCCACCCGACTGCCCCGCAAACGGACTCCAAGAATAATAGACATCCACCTCCGGCGGCGGGGGAGGCGTCGCCTGCACCACCATGGCCGTAATCCCGTAGCTGTTTCCCGTTCCCGCCAAATTCGCGAAGGTAAACGCCACACTCGCCTTCGACACCGAGCCCGTCACACTGAAATAGCGCGAATAGACCACATGCTTCGCCACCGAATTCCCGCTGCCGATCAAATGGGCCGCCGCGCCACCATCCTGGCGGATCGTGATGTTCTGGCCCGCCGCATTGAACGCCCCCATGAACTGGATCCGATACGCCCGCCCCGCCTCCAACCCCGACAAGGTCAGCACCGGAACACCCAACGAACAGATCCAATCCTCGAACACCCGCTGCGACATAGAATCCGTGCCCAACTCCAACAGCGGCACGGCTCCATAATAATAGTTCGTCGAGGTTTCAAACTGATTGAGGCCAAACTGCAACGAACCTCCCGTTGCCGAAAGCGTCAAGCCCCCCACCACGCTCGGCACGCCGCCGGTCAGCTCGGCCTTCGTCCACTTGGTCCATCCCGTCGGCAAGGCGGACGCCGGATCGCGCCCGTCCGTCAAATCCCAGGCCGCCGCCAGCGAGAAATCGCCCGCGCCAAACCCGGCAGAAACCAAACCAATCCATGCCGCAAGGGCCCACGACGTATTCATTCCATGCCTCGCTTTTTCCAGCGGCCGTCTGCCGATGGCGCGCCCTCGTTTTTATCGGCGCATAAAGATAAAACGTTAAAATCCAACCGGCCTGTGCGCACGCGGTGCGTTTCCGCTGCTTGCAAAGCCCATAAAACTTCTGGATGTCCTGGCAAAGGGCGCACGGCGCGCGACTTCAACGCAGCGGTGAAATTGTCGGGTTTCACCGGGTGAATCAAGGAAAAACGAGGACGAACAATAAAACGTTTCATCTCATACTGCGCCTCTTGCCGCAGTGGCTTTGGCGGCAAAGGCGGCCGGTCCGTTTGGTAGATGAACCTGTGCTGGGGAAAACGCGGCGCTGCGTGGCTTTTTGTGGCAGCCGGCTGGTTTTTGGGCTCTGCGCAGGGTTTTACGGGGAGAGGGCTCCAGACAGGCAAGTTTTAGGCCGGATTCGCCGGATACATAGGATCCCTATCCTGTTGATCCCGTTTGCACGAAGCCACCATATCAATCCACGTAGAACCATAATTTACCGTCTACCGTTCGTTCGGCCGAATTCAGTTTACACCGCCGGGGTTCTTTGGGATACAACCATAACGCCATTGGGAAACGCGTTATGCACGGGTGGCCTTCCGGGTTTCGGGCGCATGGAAGTCCCGCCCAGGAGGAGAAGAAGTCGTGGACGGACGCCCGTTTGTCCGTCCGTTGCAAATCAATGTCCGTTCAGTGCGAATCCATTTTAACCGATGTGTGCGAAACTGTTGTCCAACGATCCAACAAAGGGTTTTCTTCATGAAGTCCATCAACACCATGCTGGCCGCAACGGCCCTGTTCTATTGTGCAGGTTTTTCCGTCCAAGGGCGGGCGGCCGACCGCCCGAACATCGTCATCATCCTGTCCGACGACCATGGCTACACCGACCTGGGCATCCATGGCATCGATCCGAACGTGCAGACTCCCGCCATGGACACGTTGGCGGCGAACGGGGCGTTGATGAAATATGGCTACTCCACCGCGCCGCAGTGCGTCCCTTCCCGGGCCGGCCTGATGTCCGGGCGCGTCCAGAACACCTTTGGCATGCGCGGAAACGGCGACAAGGAGGAGCCTGTTCCGCTGGATGTTCCGACCCTCGCGGAGCGCTTGCAGAAACTCGGATACCGCACCGGCTTCGTCGGTAAATGGCACCTCGGCGGCGGCCCGTATGCTCCCGGGAGCCGCGGCTTTGAGGATTACGTGGACGGCGTCTACCGCAACTACAAGGCGAACTTCGACCTCGACGGAAAGGCGATCCCCCACAAGGAGTATGCCATCACGGAAAACCGCGTGCTGCACCAAGGCAAGGCGGCCGCCGCCTTCATTGAGAAAAACCATGGCAGCCCCTTTTTCCTCTATTTCGCCCCCTACGGCCCGCATTTGCCGCGGATCGACAAGAACGATCCCTACTACCGCAAATTTCCCAAGATCAACGATCCGCACCGCAGTCCGGAACTCAACGACGTGCGCCGCCAGGGGCTGGCTCTGGTCAAGGCGGTCGACGATGCCGTGGACCGGGTCGTGAAAAAGCTGCGCGAACACGGCCTTGAGGAAAACACCATCATCTTCTTTGCGGGCGACAACGGCGCCCAGCCGAAATATTTCGACGAAGTCAACGGCCAAGGAACCCTCGGCAAGTGGGACGGCTCCGAAAACGTCCCGCTGCGCGGGGAGAAGGGTTCGCTGTGGGAAGGTGGCATCAAGGTGCCGATGTTCGTCTACTGGAAAAACCACATTCCGCCGGGGCAGGTCGTCGCCGAGGCCGTCAGCACCCTCGACTTTACCGCGACCGCGCTCACATTGGCCGGCGGCGAGATCCCCCCCGAATTCGATGGCGCGGACCTCCTGCCGCTCTTGACGAAGAAGACGGACTCGCTGGTCCGCGCAAAGGATCTTTTCTGGGACTGGGGCGATGGCATCGCGCTGCAGCGCAGCGGCTGGAAAATCCATCGCTTCGGCAAGGGCATGGTGATCTTCGACCTGCGCAAGGATCCAAACGAATTCTTCGACCTGCGGCGCGATTATCCCGAAAAAGCCAAAGAGCTGGAAACGGCCTTGATGGCGCGCCACGGCGCGCTGCCGGAAAAAGGGCAATCGCCGCTGCGAGGCTCTGGAATCGACCTGTACGTCTCCGGTGCGCCCGCCGTCCTCCCGGCCGATCCCCGCTTTACCCATCCCTACGAGGGCGGCAAACCCGCCGCCTATCCCGCTCCGTTGAAGAACCACTCAAAAAAGTAGAAAAGAGGGGCAACATGCAACGAATGAAGATGGGGATGGGACTGATCGCAGCGGCATGCGCCATCGCGCTTTCGGCGCAGTCGGCGGTGCGGACGTGGGATTTTGGCGGGCGTCCCAGCCTCGTATGGAACACCGATGCCAACTGGAGCGGCGATGTGGAGCCGGTGGCGGGGGACCAGGCCTATTTTGTTCCTGTTTCCGGCTGGGACGGGCGGGTGAACATCGGCAACGCCGACAAGACCATCGGCGCCGGGGCCAGCAGCTTCCTGGTGGATGGCGTGGCGATGAACCTGATCGATACGACGGCCGCAGGCAACCTGACGATCGACGCGGCGTCCAATGCGGACAACGCCACGTTGATGGTGACGGGCGGCGGCAGCCTGCTGGTCAGCCCCGACAATCTCATCCTGTCGTTTAAAAACAGCGCGGCGGCGGGAAGCGAATTCGGCAAGACACGCATGATGACCTCGAACGGATCGATCGATTTCCAGGGCGCCCTTGCCGCCCAGAATTCACTGACCATTTCCGCCGGCGGCGCAGCGGATTCGATTGCGTTGAAAGGGAACGTCGCGATAACGGCAGGCAAGGGGATTTGGCTGGCGGACTCCGCCGGATTCATCACGCTGGCGTCGGTTGTTAGCGGCGGTTTATTTCTGGAGATTGGAACCGATGCCACCTTGGCGTCGGGCTCGCTCATCTCCAATTCGGTGGGGCGGCTCGGCGTGACCGGAGCGGGAACGCGGCTGGTGCTGGGGCGCAACAACCCGATCGCGTGCAATCTCAACACGCTGGATACCTCCGGCCAGCCGCAAGGCTCCCGCACGCTGGATCTGGATGTGTTCAGCAACGAAACCACCGGCACCTTGGCGCTGAACGATGCGCAGACGCTGAACATCGACTTTAGCGATTGGACGGGCAATTCGCTCGCGTTCGCCGCGTCGGCGTCGATGCCGTGGAATGCCGATGCCACGCTGAACCTGGTGGGATTCGATGCCTACACCGATTCGCTCCGGTTTGGAACCACGTCCGGCGGCCTCTCCTCGCAGCAGGTATCGCGCATTTCGGTGGATGGCCAATTCGGCAGCTATTCGCTGAACTCCAACGGCTTTTTCAACCTGTCGGCGAGCACGAATCCGCCCCCGCCGCTGGCGACGAACCGCCCGAACGTGATCATCATTTTTACAGACGACCACGGCTACACCGATCTGGGGCTGCACGGGATCGATTCCAACCTGAAGACGCCGACGCTCGATGCGCTGGCGGCGGGCGGGGCGTTGATGGTGAGTGGCTATTCGACGGCGCCGCAATGCGTTCCTTCGCGTTCCGGTATCCTGTCCGGCCGCATCCAGAATACCTTTGGAACCAACGGCAACGGGGACGATATTCCGTTTCCTCTGGCGGTTCCGACCATCGCCACCCGGCTCTCCGCCCTCGGATATAAAACGGGGATGATCGGCAAGTGGCATGTGAGTCCCCGTGCGGAAGTGACCGACGAGCAGCTGCTGCCGCACACGCGCTACGACTACGATCCGGGCCGGCGCGGCTTCGGGGATTTCTGGGATGGCGCGATGAACACCTACGACATCAACTTCGACCTGAACGGAAACACGGTGCCGGAGCAGGAAATATCGGATGCGCGCAATCGCGTCATCGTGCATGGCGAAGCCGCGCAGGCCTTCATCGCGCGCCATCCTGCCGAACCGTTTTTCCTCTATCTGGCGATTTACGGTCCGCATCTGCCCCGGATCAGCACCACGGACAACTACTATATAAACTTTCCTGCCGTGGATTACCCGCACTACGGCGCCGAAATGGACGATATCCGCCGAATGGGGCTGGCCCTGGTTCAGGCCATCGACGATGCCGTGGCGGGCGTCATGGCCAAGTTGCGCGAACTGGGACTGGAGGAGAACACCTTGATTCTCTTTGCGGGCGACAACGGCGCGCAACCCAAATTTTTCGATGAAGTGGGCGGAAACAATTCCCTTACGTCGTGGAATGGCAGCGAAAACGTCCCCTTGCGCGGCGAAAAGGGTTCGCTGTGGGAAGGCGGCATCAAGGTGCCGATGTTTGCCTACTGGAAAAACCACATCCCCGCCAACCAGTGGATTCCCGAATATGTCACCACGCTGGACTTCACGGCGACGACGCTGAAGCTGGCGGGCGGATCGATTCCGCCGGAGTTCGAGGGGACGGACATCCTTCCCCGGCTAACGGGCGAAACCGATCGGATTGCCCGTGCCAAGCCGATGTTCTGGCACTGGGGCCGCGAGATCGCCATGCGCAAGGGCGACTGGAAGGTCCACCGGATCGGCAAGCGCTACCAGTTGTTCAACCTGGCGAACGACCCGAACGAACTCTATGACTTGAAAAACCAGCTTCCCGCCAAATACACCGCCATGCAGTCGGAGATGATGGCGTGGTTCAACGCGCTGCCGCCGGAAGGACAGAGTCCGTTGGTCGATCTGGGCGACGACCTCTATGTCCTCGGCGCGCCTGCGGGAATCCTTGCGGATCCCCGCCATATCTTCCCGTACGGCGGCAGTCCGGCGCCCTATCCTTCGCCGATGGTTCTCATGGCCGACCTGTC
Organism: Pontiella sp.; assembly: GCA_041740875.1. Classification (GTDB taxonomy): domain Bacteria; phylum Verrucomicrobiota; class Kiritimatiellia; order Kiritimatiellales; family Pontiellaceae; genus Pontiella. The sequence continues at coordinate 5,757 of JBGSLE010000554.1, forward strand.
GCACGACTCCGATTCGGACCACATGCCCGACGGCGATGAAGCCATCGCTGGAACCGATCCCGCCGACAGCCAATCCTTTTTTGCCATCGAGCCCTCCGCCACCGGGGAGTTGCTCGTTGATGGGAAGGCCGGCCGCTCCTACACCGTTTGGACCACGCCGCAGCTTGACCCGGCAGACTGGACGGTTGCGACCAACACCGGCGTGCTTGCCGCGAGCCAGGCCGTCCAGCTCCACTATCTTCCGGCCCAAACCTCCGGTTTCTACCGCGTGGAGGTTTCGCAGCCATGACCAGGAGGGGATTAGAAAAGCGCGGTGGTTGGTGAATTTCCGATAAATCAAACTTTTGTGCTAATGGATTGAACTATAGTCAAGGTGGACCAGCTTGCTTTTTGGAATAATAGCAATAGTTCGAGTTAAAGGTCTGCCCCGTTCCGTAGGAACCTAAGAGTTCATCTTTCTGATGCAGTACGGGAGCATCGGCAGGATGGCCAGGTCGGCCGAGTCAAAGTGAAGGGATGCGTATGAAAAACAGACAACACAAAACGGAGGGAACCATGAAGACACTGGGAACAATCGGTATCGCGGCATTCGCGCTGTCCATCGGAACGGCGCAGGCGGCAACCATCAGTGCCGTAGTCACCAACGGCATCATCGATGAAAGCATAACCTGGGAGGGCAGCCCGACGATGCCGACCAGTCCGGACACCAATGTTTGGAGTTCGACCGGGGAGGGGTACAACCTGTTCTATGGCCCAACCAATGGGTCGGACAACGTCAGCACCTTCTATGGCGGCACCTTCGTCCTAGAGGCGGGCAGCACCCTGTCGCCCGGTGCGGTCGGCAACAAAGTGAACTTCCAAAACTTCACCTTCAACGGCGGTCGGCTGCAGAACAGCCGGAACACGGACATCGCCGTGGGGTTCAGCGGCAGCAACGTTGTGGTCGCCACCAATAGCGTGATCCGATCCACCGCCAACAACCGCCACATTTCCATTTCCAACGCCGTCTGGTCGGGCTCTGCCGACCTCTACTTTGAGACGGTTGACGCCGGATCCGACGGTTTAGCCAAGCTGAATCTTCATCCAAACAACAATCTGGACAACTATTCCGGCACGATCCATGTGAGCGGTGTTCCCACGGTCAAGGCCGCCTTGAACGTGACGGCCCCTACCGTAGGTAGCTTCGGTCTCGACGTCGGGAACGGCGGCTTGTTCACCATCGGCGCCACCTCCAATTTCTTCTCCACGCTGGTGCTGGGCGGCGAGGCGATCGCCGAGGGCACCTACTCGTTCGGGGTTTTCACGAGCTACCAGCGGCAGTTTCTTGGCGCGGGCAACGGCATCGTCTATGTGGGCAGCACCACCAACCCGCTGCCAGCGTCCATCTTTAACTGGGCCGTCGTGGACGGCCCAGTGAACGCAGGCGCCACTTGGAATTCCGGCGCAGCGCCGGTGGTGGATGACACGGCCACGTGGTCAAGCGGCGGCTTCGCGCTGACCTTCAGCAACGCGACGTTCAATGGCCACACCTTTGAGCTGGTGGCCGGCTCCACCTTGGCACCCGCTGTCGCGGGTAACGATCCGTTCTTTCGGAATTTCACGTTCGATGGCGGAACCCTGCTGAACAACAAAAACACGTTGGTTGATGTCGGCTTTGGCGGCAGCAACGTGGTGGTGACGGCCAACGGCGGTAAATTCTCAAGCAACGGCAATGGAAGAGCCATTAGGCTATTGAATGGCATCCTTTCCGGCGATGGCGACTTGTCGGCCTCCTACACTGCCAACACGGGTACGGCTAACTTCCGCTTTAACAGCGACTTTTCCATGACCAACTATACCGGGACGATTCTTGTGACGACCGGAAACACCAACGCCCATGGACGGCTCTCCATCCAGACCGTTACGGACGGCTCGTTCGGCATCAGCCTTGCCAACGACGGTTCGCAGCTCCTGTTCGAGGGCTACACCAACACCTACGCGTCGGTCGCCTTCGGCACAAACTCGCTCGCCCCGGGTAGCTACACCAGCGCCGCCCTCATCGGTTTGGGTTATGCGACCTACCTCTCCGGCACTCCCGGCCTGATCACCGTGGTCGACAACACGCCCCCAACTCCCGAGCCTGATCCGGCCGTGCTCTTCATCGCCTCCGGCGCGGGCATGGTCACGCTCAGCACGACCAACCTGAGCGACCACGCCGGCGTGACGAACTACCTCCAGTACAAGAACGACCTGGTGTTCGATACCGCCTGGAGCAACCTCTCCGCAGTGACCGGTGTGACGGCCACCAACTGGGTGGTCACGCCCGCCGCCAAAACCTACTACCGGATCGAATCGACCTACTAAGGTTCGATGTGGGGCGTCCCGAACCTTCGGGAGGCCTCACGCGATTGCGGCAACAACGCAGATGCGAAAGCGCTTCCTCACGGGAGCGCTTTCCGTTTCATCGGATCGCGTTTGCGCCGCTGATGTTTCTGTCGCGATTCCGCATATACATACCCCGGTCGGAAAACCTATGGTTTAACCATGTGCTTAAAACCAGCAATCGTCGGGACGCGGCTGCTCTGCGCGGGTGTTGTGGCCAGTGCGACCCTGCTTTTTCCTGCTCACGGCGGACTTTCGACCACGGCGTACTACGCGGCGTGGATGCAGGACCATCTGCCGGCGGGCCAGGTGGATTTCAGCGCACTGACGCAGATCATCCATTTTGCCGTGGTTCCGAACCGTGATGGAACGCTGGACAGCGAAATCAACCTCGTCACCCAGGGCCATTCCACCGATTTGGTTGCCGGAGCTCGCGCCGCAGGGACGAAGGTGCTCATTTCCATCGGCGGAGGAGAGAGTGCCGCCGGATTTCGTGGGGCTTGCAGTTCGGCAAACCTCTCCAATTTCATTAGCAACATTGTTACGTTTACCCGTAGCCGTGGCTATGATGGGGTGGACCTCGACTGGGAGCCGCTGGCGGCGGAGGATGCCGCCCAATACACGGATCTGGTCAATGGATTGCGATCGGCTTTGGATGCGTATTCGCCGCGACCCCTGCTGACGGCGGCCGTAGCCTCCCAGGCGGAGCTACTGGCCGGCCTGCAACACCAGTTCGACCAAATCAGCCTGATGAACTATGACTTGTCGGGGCCGTGGGAGGGATGGGTGACATGGTTCAATTCCCCGCTCTTCGACGGCGGCTACCGCTTCTTGAGCACGGGAGCCTTGGTGCCGTCCACCGAAGGGATGGTCGGCAACTTTATCGCTGCCGGTGTGTCGCCGCAAAAAATGGCGATCGGAATAGATTTTTACGGCCGCGTCTGGAGCGGCGGAACCGGCACGACCTCCGGGGGCGTGTCGCTGCCCCGCCAGAGGTGGACCACCGCGCCAAGCATGGCCTACACGCCATACCATGTCATCATGGCGGATTACTATCAGCCGCAGCGCCATGCCTGGGATGAACCGGCGCAGGCCGCTTATTTGAGCATCGACCATGCCGGGGCGGCGAACGACAAATTCATTTCCTACGACGACCCCGCCACCTGCCGGGCCAAGGTGCAATACGCCATGCGGCGGGGCCTGGGAGGTGTCATGATCTTCGAACTGGGTGGTGGCTATCGGCCCGACCAGCCCGAGGGCCTGCGCGATCCCTTATTGCAAGCCGTCAAAAAAGCGGTTAGCGAAACCTCCCGGATCACCGATATCCCAACCAAGCCATAAGCAGCTGCTACATCGCGGTTCAGTATCGGTTCATTTGCTCTGATTGCCTTTGGGCTCTTTGGCATGGAAAAACCCGTCCGGATTCGCGGGATTCACCGTCAGCGCTTCCAACCGCGCCCGCATCTGCTGCACGCGTTCAGGATAGGTAGCCGCCAGATTCGTGGTTTCGGCGATATCCTTGCGTAGATCATAGAGCTCAACGCGTCCGCTGTTGCCTTTGCCCTTGCCCTCTTTTTCACGATCCCACGGATTCAGCAGCAGCTTCCAATCGCCCATGCGAAGGGCGCGCTGCCCAGGCACGGAACCGATGATCAAAATCTCCTCATGCGGCGATTTCGCCCCTTGCGTGAGCATCGGCCAGAGGTCTTTTCCATCGACCGGCAGCGGCTGATCCAACGCCGCGCCAGCCAGTTTCAACAGCGTCGGATACCAATCGATAATGTGTACCGGCTCGTCGTTTTTGACCCCGGCAGGAATATGCCCCGGCCAGGTGACGAAAGAGCAAACACGGACGCCGCCCTCGTAGATATCGGCTTTTCCGCCGCGCAAGGGATCGTTGCTCCCGGCCGTGCCCCAACTGGTTCCGCCATTGTCGCTGGAATAGATGAAGAGCGTGTTTTTGCCCAAGCCCTTCTTCTCTAGTGCCGCGACAATCTGGCCAATCGCTTCGTCGAGCGCGGCCGTCATGGCAGCATAGCTTTTGTTGGCCTTGTCCAGGCTGGCATACGGCTTTTCGTACGCTGTAGGCGCTTGGTACGGCGTGTGGACGGCATTGAACGGAACATAGAGGAAGAGCGGCTTGCCGGACGGCTGATCGCCAATGATTTTGCACGCCTCCTGCGCGAGTTGATGCGTCGCATAGCCCTCGTCCGCGCAGGGCGCGTCGTTGCGGAACCAGTCCCGCCCCTTCAGCCCTTCGTTGCTCATTTTGGTGTAGGAATCGATCGCGCCCGTCAGCTGTCCGTATTGGTAATTGAATCCGCGTTTCGTGGGCCGCAACTCGGATTTTTCTAGGCCCAGATGCCACTTGCCGCAAATCGCCGTCACATAGCCCGCGTCCCGCAACCCCTGGGCAAGCGTCCGCTCCTCCAGAGGCAAGGCCCAGGAACTCGGACGGCTGACCACGTTATAAACTCCGGTATGGATGGGATAGCGCCCGGTCATCAGCGCGGCGCGCGTCGGCGAGCAGACCGGCTGCGTATAGTGCGAAGTCAGGATGGTTCCGGCAGCCGCCAGCTTGTCCATATTCGGCGTCTTAATCGTCGGACTCCCGTTGAAACCCACATCGGCATACCCCTGATCATCAATCAGGAAATAGACGATGTTGGGCCGCACAACCTCCGCGACAGAACCCATCATCAGCAACGCACTAAGCGCGAACGCCATCCTGTATTTCATTCAATCCATCCTTCTGTTCATAGATCCGGCGTTCTTCATTCGGTTGCGGCTGTGCCGCGCTAGGTTATTTCTGCTTCTGATAGGTCGCCCAATCGAACCGGGCTGTGGCCGGGGTGTCGGCAAAGGCATAGAGCCCCAGATAGGCGCCGATATAACCGCCCGCCACCGTGGTGCTCAGCTGCTTGCCATCCAGCACAGCGCCAATGGCGCTCCACTGCTGGTTGTCTAGGCTGTATTCGCAGGAAAAATCCGCCTTGTCGGCCTTCATCCGGAGATAGACCGGCCGTTCGGCGTCATGGCCTTTCAGCTCCACGCGCGCCAGTTCGGCGGTTGCGGAGGAGAGCACCAGATGCTCGCACGCGTTAGTGCGTTCCATCACCAGCTTGTAGAAAAACTTTTCGTTCTGGTAGGCGACGATGCCGGCTTCCATGGTTTTGCCTTTTTCAAGCGTGAGCGCGGTGCTGAACGAAGCGGAGGCGTGTTGCAACCGGCGACCAATAAAGCTGGGGTTTCCAACCGTCGTCATGGGAATCGGGCGGGCGTCGATCTCCAGCGCGCCGTTCGCCAGCCGATGCCACGTGGTTTTCGGCGTGCGGATAAAATTCCATTCGAGCTTTAATTTCGAGCCGTCGAAATCGTCGCGCCAGTTTGTAGAGGCTTCCGCAAAGGTGGTCTTTCCCGTTTCGGGCGGCAACGGGGAGGCGACGGAGAGCGGCACCGGCTTGCCCTTTTCGAGGATGATCGGCCATTCGCCGCTCCAGTCCACCGGATGGAAGAAGGTTTGGCGGCCGGTATTAAAGTGGCCGTTGGTGGTGTAGGGCTGGCAGGCGAGGAAGATGCTGACCCATTCGCCGTTGGCGGTCTTCACCATGTCGGCATGGCCGGTGCAGGTGACCGGATCGGGACGATCATCGGGCAGGTCGCGCTGGGTCAGGATGGGGACGCCTTTGAAGACCTCATACGGCCCCCAGATGGATTTGGAGAGGAAGATCACCTCGGCGTGGGTGGGGCCGGTGCCGCCTTCGGCCGCCAGCAAATAGTAATACCCCTTTTCGTTGAAGATATGCGGCCCTTCGATCCAGATCGGCTTGGTGGAGCGGTCGGCTCCGCCATTGACGAGCATCACCGGTTCGCCGCGCAGCTTTTTCGCGGCGAGGTCGTACTCCTGCAGCCAAAGTGCCCGATGTCCGGGATAGAGCGGCGGATCTTCCGGCGGCAGGCGATTGTTGATGATGTAGGCCTTGCCATCGGTGTCGAAGAAGAACGAGGGATCGATGCCGCCATTGAGTTCGGGCAACCAGACCGGCTCGGACCACGGCCCGGACGGATCGGTGGCCGTCACGTAGAAATTCTTTTTGTAATTCCCCGTCTTGGTGGTGATCAGGTAAAAGGTGCCGTTATGGTAGCGGATGGAGGGCGCCCAGATTCCGTTCCAGATCGGCTCTTTGGTGAGGTCAAGCTGGGAGGGCCGATCCAGCACATGGCCGAGTTGTTCCCAATGGATAAGATCCCGGCTATGGAAAATCGGAACGCCCGGGAAGAAGCCAAAGCTGGAGGTGACGAGGTAATAGTCGCCGTTGACCCGGCAAAGGCTGGGGTCGGGATAAAACCCCGGCAGGATGGGGTTTTCAACCTCGGCGGCGACGGCCGAGAGGCCGATCAGGCCGCATGAGAGAACGTATGGCATGGTTTTTCGGTTCATTTTAGACTCCTTGACTAGGTATGTTGATAAACGCGGTTGATCTGGGTTTCATGGATTACGTTATTGCAAGCCAAGCACGGACTCTTTCCGATCCACCTTGGTTTTCAAGCGCAGGTCGCGGCTGGACTCGCCTGCCGCAAGTTCAAACGCGCCCGCCTCGACGTGCCACTTCATCAATATCGGATCGAAAAAGGCGAAGGCGTTGTCGGCAAGCTCCATGACCACTTCGCGGCTTTCGCCGGGATTGAGTTCGATCTTCTGGAACGACTTTAGCTCGCGCACCGGACGTTCGACCGAGCACTCCACATCGTGAACATAGAGCTGCGGAACCGCCGCCGCCCGCCGCTTGCCGGTATTGGCTACCGTAAAGGAGATCCGGCTGCCATCCGGCGTCGCTTGCAGGTTTGAATAGGTGAAGGCGGAATAGGTCAGTCCGTGGCCAAACGGGAAGAGCGGCTCAATCTTCTGCTTATCGGTCCAGCGGTAGCCGACAAAAATGCCCTCCTTGTAGAGGCAATCGTTGGGCTGATAGGCATCCAGCGCATGCGCTCCCACATCTTCCAGCTGGCGATGCAGCGTGTAGGGCATATGGCCCGACGGACTGAAATCGCCGGAAACCAGATCGGCCAGCGCACGACCCGTCTCCATGCCGGCATAGCCGACCCAGACGATCGCCGCGACCTTATCCTTCCACGTCATCTCCAACGCGCTGCCCGCCACCAGATAGACCTGCGTGTTTGGATTCACCTTCACCAGCGACTCGATCAACTCATTCTGACCGGCAGGCAGCTTCATGTTTTCGCGGTCGATGTTTTCCTGCTCGATCACCTTGTTGATGCCGCCGAAAAAGAGCACCGCATCGGCCTGTTCGGCGGCGGCGAGCATGCGGGCGCGATGGGCGTCGTCCAGCTTTTCGTGATCCGGCGTTACCCAGCCGAAATACCATCGGGCACCTTGTTGATAGTCCACAAACTCCACGACCACGGTATAGGTTTTTCCAGCCACCAGCTCGACCTTGCCCGCCACTTCGGAATAACCCTTACCCAGCCAGCCATCGGCCACCAGCTTGCCATCAAGATAGATTCGCGAACCGTCATCGCTCCCCGAGATCAGTTCATAGGTTCCCGAGAGGAGCGGAATAATCTGCCCCGTCGCCCGCGCCGAAAATCCATCCTTCGGTAGGCCTTCATGCGGTGCATTAACGCCCCACTTGAACGCAATCTTTCCGACATAGGAGGTATGCCCGGGCTCGCCTTCCAATTTGGGATTGCCAAAGAGATCGACCCGCCACGCCGGCACGCCCGAACCCGCCGCACGCGAGGCGATCACCTCCGGCGGAATGGTCTCCATCCGCTCGTCTCCCGCAAAACGGAATCCCTTGAAATAATCGATCTTGACCGTATCGCCAAACCGCTCCTTGAGGCCATCCAGCGGCGTGATTTCATACGAGGCGGGCACCATCGAACTGCCGCCGCCCGCATGGTGGCGCGCCACGGCATTGGCGCCGACCACGACGATATGCTTGGTCTTTTCCGGTACGAGCGGGAGCGACTCGTTTTTGTTTTGCAGCAGCACGATCCCTTCGCGCGCAATTTCTCGCGCGGCCTGATGATGCTCCGGCGTGTTAAAGCTGCCGGGCAGTCGCTTTTCCGGCTCCAGCATGTTGCACTCATCCATCATTCGTAGAATGCGGCGCACCTTGGCGTCGATCTCCTGCATCGGCACGACGCCCGACGTGACCGCCGCCAGCAGGGGATTGGCCATCGCATATTCGTCGTACGGCTTGTTGGTGCCCATTTCGATATCCAGGCCGGCATAGGAGGCGTCGATCGTATCGATGTTGAGCACGTTCCAGTCGGTAATCAGCACCGCATCCGAGTTCCATTCGCCGCGCAAAATGTCGCGCACCAAATAGCGATTCTGTGCGCAGGATTCGCCGCGAAAGCGATTATAGGCACACATCAACGAACGCGAATGGCCACGCAACAAGGCTGCCTCATAACCCGGCAGGTAGATTTCGCGCAACGCCCGTTCGTCCAGCCGCACATCCGTCTCCAGCCGGTTGAGCTCCTGGTTGTTCAGCGCGTAGTGCTTCACGCATGCCGCCACATCCTGGGATTGAATTCCCTGGATCAGCGGAACCACCAGCTCGGAGATCAGATAGGGATCTTCGCCCTGGTACTCAAAATTGCGGCCATTCAGCGGGGTGCGGACAATGTTGATGCCCGGCCCAAGGATAATGTCCTTGCCGCGGAAACGCGCCTCGGCACCCAGTGTTTCGCCAAACCGTCGCGCCAACAACGGATTCCAGGTGGCCGACAGCACCGTTCCGACCGGCAGGTAGGTGCCCTGGTCTTCCGCCCGGTTGGCGGAGACCCAGCTATGCGGCAGCACGTCGCCGCGCACCCCGTGCGGACCGTCCGACATCACGATCTTCGGAACGCCCAACCGCTCCACGCCGCCCGAAAAAAACTTGTCGTGCGCGTGCAACTGGTAAATTTTCTCCTCCAGCGTCATCTGCGAGAGCAGCCGTTCAACGCGCGCCTCGTCGCTCCAAGCGCCATCTGGAATTGCCAACACGAAAGGGGTTAATACAGCCATCATTTTAATCTTTCTCAACATTCGTTCTCCCGATTCATCTGTGTTCTATCTTATTTTTCCTGGGCAACGCCGCGCTCCTTGAAGAGGCGCTCAAAGTTTTTCACGACGGACTTGAATTCCGGATGGTCCGCCAGATTGACTGTTTCAAGCGGATCTTTTTCATAGTCGTACAGTTCGACCGCGTTGGCCAGCCCGGCACGTGCCCCGTTTTGATAATCCATCTCGACCCATTTCACATAGCGGAAGCGTTTATCGCGCAGCGTATAGCCCATCAGCTTGCCGCGCGGATATTGCGCCAGCGACGCCTCGCGCACCGTAGCTTCCGGGTTTTTTAGGACAGGAACCAGCGAAAGCCCTTCGACGCTTTTCGGCACGGGAAGGCCCGACAGATCGCACAGCGTCGGGAAGATATCGACGAATTCCGACGGGGATACGGTCTTTGCGCCTCGCACCATGCTCCCTGCTCCATGCCCCACGCTGATCAGCAGTGGAGCACGAACGGCCTGCTCATAGTTGGTGTGTTTGCAGAACATGCCGTGGTCGCCCAGATGCCAGCCATGGTCGCCCCACAACACCACGATGGTGTTTTTTGCCAGCCCCAGTTCGTCGAGTTTGGCCAGCACCTTGCCAATCTGCGCGTCGACATAGCTGACGCAGGCGCGGTAGCCATGGATCATGTTGCGCTGCACATCGTCGGGAATCGGGCCGGTGAGCGGAATGCCGGAATAGTTTCCGCGCAGCTCCAACGAATCCTGAAACGCAATGGCAGGCGCGCCTGCGGGCGGTTTCTGGAAAGGGGCGAGTTCGATTTTGGCAGGGTCGTAGAGATCCCAATATTTCTTCGGCGCCACAAACGGCAGATGCGGCTTCTTGAAACCGACCGCCAGGAAAAACGGCTTTCCGCCCTTGGCCAAGGACTCCATTTGCGCGATCGCGCAGGCGGCAAGAGCCCCATCCTGGTAGGCATTGTCGGGCAGATCGAGACACTCGGTCACTGGCTTCGCCAGCGGAAAACGCTGCATCGCCTCGGGGACTGCGTCTTTGTCTTTTTTTGCTATGTTTTTCGACTTCAAGTAGGCATTCAGTGCCTGATCTTGCTTAATGACCTCTGGATCGTTATACCCGCCGGTATCCTTTTCGTACCCCTTCGCCATATATTTTTTGGGCACGTTTTGCAAAAAGGGCTGCGACCATGAAGGGCCATCGAACGACTTGTCGACGCAGCGCGGGTCATAAATCTTGCCGCAGCCGGTCGTCTCGTAGCCGTTTTGTTTAAAATATTCGGGCAGCGTCAAAGAGTCCGGCTTCGCGTCGCGCATCAGGGTTTTCAAATCATACACCCGCGTCGTGTCGGGATAGGTTCCCGTCATCAGGCTGGCGCGCGTCGGCCCGCAAATCGCCTGCTGGCAGGCATTGTTCAGGAAAACCGTGCCGCCCTCGGCCAAGCGGTCGATGTTCGGCGAAAGGACCTCCTTGTCGCCAAAACAGCCCAGCATCGGCTTGAGGTCGTCCAACGCAATAAACAGTATGTTTGGTTTTTGCGCACCCTGCACGGCACACGCCACGGTCAGTCCAGCAGTTAAGATTAGATTTTTCATTCGTCTCCTGATTTGTTCCATGCTTGAGCGCGGGTATGCGCCTTTATTTCCTTTCGCCAATCATGCAGCACCGCCAATAGCTCCTGCGTTTTTTCCGGCATGGCCGCTGAAAGGTCGTTTTGCTCTCCGAGATCCTTCGATAGGTCATAGAGTTCAACATGCTTCGCATTGTACCATTCAATCAATTTATAGTCGCCGACGCGCACCGCCGAACTGTCCGTATCGCCCGTGCTATAGGGACGGCTGAGCGGCGAATGCCAAAAGATCGGCTTTTCGCGTACCAAGGCATTGCCCTTGAGCGATGGAACGATGCTGATCCCATCGAGATGGTGTTGCGGCTGAAGCGGCAATCCGGCCATTTCGAGAAAGGTTGGAAACAGATCGGTGGTCACGACGACATCGCTCGTATTCAGCATTCCCGGCTTCGTAATCCCCGGCCATTTGACCATAAACGCTTCGCGGATGCCCCCTTCATAGACCCAGCCTTTTCCCGTGCGCAAGGGCAAGTTACTGGTCGCCATGGGTCGTTTTTTAACTTGGCCATCCACGCCGCCGCGATTGGAGAGACCGCCATTGTCGGCGGTAAAAACAAGGATGGTGTTTTCCGATAGACCGAGTTTGTCGAGCGTTTGGATAATCCGTCCGAGGCTGGTATCGACGCTTTCGATCATCGCGGCATAGATGGCGTTGTCCTGCCGCAGCTTGGTCTCGCCGATACCGGTCGGGCCGCAGGGTTCGTATTCGGGCCGATCGAACTTCATGGTCTTGAGCTTTGTTCTGTATTTTTTGACAAGATTCTCCGGAGCCTCGAACGGGTCATGCACGCCGTAATGCGAGAGCTGAAGGAAGAAGGGTTTGCCCTTGTTGGCCTCAATGAATTGGATGCTTTTATCCGTTAGGACATCGGTGAGGTAATCCCCGGGTTTGCCATCCTCCAAGCCATGGATTGCATTTCCATCATACCCCTTTTCCCAGCCGGGCTTGAGCGTATCGACCGGCTTGGTGCGATAGGGGAAAAAGTAGGTCGGCGGAGCACCACAGGCTCCCCCGGCAATGTTGACATCGAATCCCATCGTTTCGGGCATGCCTTCGGCTCCATGGGAAAGGTGCCATTTGCCCGCGTAGCCGGTCACATAGCCACCCGCCTTCAAGGCGCGGGCCATGGTGAAATCCGTCGCCCGCACCCCTTCGCGAGCAGCACCGGGAACGCCGCCACGCGCGGGAAAACGTCCAGTAACCAAACCATAGCGGGCGGGAACGCAACGCGGATGCGACGAATAGCCCTGCATGTACCGCACCCCGTCCTGCGCCAGTCGATCTATGTTGGGGGTTTCATAAAACTCCGAACCCTGGCAGCCCAGATCCATCCACCCCAGATCGTCCACATAGAACAGAATAATATTGGGGGGACGCGCGCCCTGCACGGCACACGCGGCCATCAAACCAGCCATTAAAAGCAGATGCTTCATAGGTTGTATCCTTATCTATTTTTCCTGCGCGACGCCACGCTCCTTGAAGAGCCGTTCAAAGTTTTTTACCACTGCCTGGTATTCGGGATTGTTCGCCTGATTGACGGTTTCGTGCGGATCCTTCTCATAGTCATACAGCTCGGTGGCCATGACCGGCCCCGTGCGTGCGGCATGGTCTTTCCCGTTTTCGATCCATTTCACATAGCGGTAGCGTTTGTCGCGCAGCGTATAGCCCATCAGTTTGACGCGCGGATATTGCGACATCGACGCCTCGCGCACCGTCGCGGTCGGATTTTTAAGGATGGGAACCAGCGACAGCCCTTCGACGCGTTCAGGAATGGGAAGCCCGACCAGGTCGCACAGCGTCGGAAACACATCGACAAATTCCGACGGGGATACGGTCTTTGCGCCGCGCTCCATGCCCCCAGCTCCACGCCCCGCGCTGATTATCAGCGGGGCTTTGACGGCCTGTTCATAATTGGTGTGCTTGCAGAACATGCCGTGGTCGCCCAGATGCCAGCCGTGGTCGCCCCACAGCACCACGATGGTATTTTTCGACAGCCCCAGCTCGTCCAGCTTGGCCAGCACTTTTCCGATCTGCGCGTCGACATAGCTGACGCAGGCGCGGTAGCCGTGGATCATGTTGCGCTGCACCTCGTCCGGAATCGGGCCGTCGCCCGGAATTCCGGAATAGGAGCTCCGCAGCTCCCACGAATCCTGCATGGCAAAATCGGGCGCTCCTTCCGGCTTTTTCTGATAGGGAGCCAGCTCGATGTTTGCGGGGTCGTAGAGATCCCAATATTTTTTGGGCGCGACAAAGGGCAGATGCGGCTTTCTAAAACCGACGGCCAGGAAAAACGGCTTTCCGCCCTTGGCCAGCTGCTCCATCTGCTCCACCGCGCAGTTGGCGTAGGCACCGTCATCGTAGGAATCGTCCGGCAGATCCCGGCACTCGGTCACCGGCTTGGCCTTCGGAAACTTAAGCATCGCGGCGCTGAACGCCTTCTGATCCTTTTTGACGTCGTCCATCTCGATCCCGATGGTTTTGAGATACCGGTTGAGCTCCTTGTATTGCGTGCTCGTCTCCGGATCGCGGTAATTGCCGCCCTTCATCCCATCTGCATAATATCGATCATCGACGTTCATCAACTGCGGCTGCGTCCACGAGGGCGCGTCGAACGAGGTATCGACGCAGTTGTGGTCATACACCTTGCCGCAACCGGTCGTTTCGTAGCCGTTGTTCTTAAGGTATTCGGGCAGGGTCAGGGTGTTGGGATTGGCCGTGCGCATCTTGGTTTTAAGATCATACACCCGCGTGGTGTCGGGATAGGTGCCCGTCATCAGGCTGGCGCGCGTCGGACCGCACACGGACTGCTGGCAGGCATTGTTCAGGAACACCGTGCCGTTTTCCGCCAGCCGATCGATGTTCGGCGACAGAACATTCTTATCGCCGTAGCATCCCAGCATCGGCTTGAGATCATCGACCGCAATAAACAAAATGTTCGGTTTTTGCGCACCCTGCGCGGCGCATGCCGTCATCGCCACTCCGGCGATCATCATCCAACTTTTCATGGTGCTCCTTTTCCGTCTCACTCTGGCTGATAAATAAAGGTATCGAAGTCGGCCACCGAACCACTCGGCTCGCCGTTCGACGAGGCATACATACCGACCATCGGCCCCGTATATTTTCCGCCATACACATACTCCGTGTCCGAAACATCAAAACCGGCCTTCACCGTTTTCCACTGCCGGCCATCGGACGAATAGGCGAAGGAATAGCTTAATTCCTCTGCAGAGAGCTTCAGATGGAGCGGGCCGGGCGCCACGACGGCCTGCGCCACGACCGTATCGTTCGTGGCCGGGCTGCTACGGAAGGCCACCTTCAGCGTGGGGGCGCCATTTTCGGTCACGAGGGTAAACTTGATATAGTTGCCGCGGTCGCGGATGAGCAACAGCCCCGCCTCTTCGTTTGCTTTCACCGGATTGAACTCCATCCGGGTCGCTATCGAAAAGTCGTGGTGCTCCTGCCGCTTGCAAACAAAAGAGGGATTGACCTTTTCGGCGGCGGTCTCGGGTCGCAACTGAATTCGCAAGAATCCCTTCCGCTCCGCGAGCGACCACCAATCGGTGCGCGGCGTGCGCACAAACGTCCACTGCGGATGCAAGGCCGAGTCAGAAAACTCCTCGTTCCAGCGGTTGCTTTGGAAGGGATGGTCCTTGAGGTTGGGCCGCTCCTGTACCAGCTCGCTGCGGCCAATTTTTCCGCGCGGATTGACCACCGGCCATTCGCCCGACCAATCGACCAGCGACAGGAAGGTCTCGCGACCCAAAATAAATTGCTCCCGCTCGACTTTGACCGGTTTTTCGGTAATCGGTCGTTTTCCCAGATAGACCAGCGCCCAATCGTCTCCGTCAATCTGCACCAGATCGGCATGTCCGGTGGCGGTAATCGGATGCGTTCGCGACAAATCGCGATGGGTCAAAATCGGGTTGGCCGGATTCAGTTCGTAGGGGCCAAGGAGGTTTTTGCTGCGCAGAATGGCGAAGGCGTGGTTGTGTCCCGTGCCGCCAATCGAGAAGGTGCCGTAATAGAACCCATTGCGCTTATACAGATGAGGCCCCTCCATCGCCGCCAAAAACGACTCTTTGCCCCCCCACATCGATGATCCTTTGATCCGAAACTCAGCGGCATCGAAGAGGGTGGTTCGCTCACCTTTCAGCTCCCATTTTTCGAGATCCAGTTCCTGTATCCAGATCGTGTTGTGGCTTTTCCAAACCATGTTCTCCGGCTTCTGGGTGCCCGACATGTAGACCTTGCCGTCGTCATCAAAAAAGAGATCGGGATCAATGCCCGGAGCGCCCTTGATCCAGTGCGGCTCCGACCAAGGCCCCGCCGGATTTTGCGCCGTTACGACAAACCCGCCGTCGCCCCGTCCGATGAGCGTGGTAACCATATAGAAGGTGCCCTTGTGATGACGAATGCACGGGGCAAAAATACCCTGCAAACATTCAAGACCATCCAGATTAAGCTGCGACGGGCGATGCAGCGCATGGCCGATCATCTCCCAATTCACCAGATCCCGGCTGTGATACACCGGCACGCCGGGAAAATATTCAAAGCTCGAGGTGACCAGATAATAGTCCTCTCCCACCTTGCAGATGCTCGGATCGGGGTTGAATCCCGAAATCACGGGGTTGTTAAAGGTCTTTGCGTCCCCAGGGTTCGCCTGGCCCAATGCGCATGCCGCCATCAGCATGGAACATACTGCGATTGCTTTTTGGTTCATCTCTACACGCATCCTTATCCTCGCTTGATTTGCCATACAGCCATTTTAGAAATATCGCCGAAACAATTTACCTTCTCCGATCCAGCACCACAAGGCTTACCGTTTGGGTGGCGGTTAAGGTGCCATCGTTGGCCAGCAGGGTGATCGTCGTCTGTCCGGCCTTGTTCGGCAACGGGGTTGCGGCGATGGTGAAATAGGGCGAGGCGCCGGAAATCACGAGATGGGCGTCTGGCACCAAGGCGGTGTTGGAGGATGTCGCGGTGACCACCAGCGAGCCGGACGCGGTGTCGTCCTCGGCCAGGAAGAGGACCGGAGCCAGGTCGCTGTTTGCGGGAATCGTTTGATCGGCCGGCGGCAGGGTGAAGCGCGGCGAGCAGTGGACGGGCGAGAGCCGGATGTAGTCGATGGTAAGCGCCAAGCCGGCGCTAAGCACGTGTTTCGATACCGCAGAAAATCGAAACTGCCAATCGCCCGCCTCCGGAAAATCGACCATTCCGAGGTCAAATTCCTGGGCAAGCTGGGAGGCCGAATAGGTGTCTTGCGGGAGTCCAATATTGGTAAAGGTCGTGCTGTTTGGCGGGGCGATGGCGAGTTGCACCTGTCCGGCATCGCTCGCCTTCAACATGCCGATTTTTACATTCCATTCGCCCTTGAACGGCATCTCCGTCTGCAGGGTGATGAAATCGTTCGCTGCATAGGCATTCAATCGACGTCCAGCCGCCGCGCGCAAGAGCGGGCTGTTAACCAATGAAGAGGTGTTGTCCGCTGAACCATCGAGCACCGCCGCTTTTTCCGCCTGGCCATTCAGGGCGTTCCAAACGCCCCAGAAGGCGGGTTTTTTGTCGATGTTGAAATCAAAGAGCAGCGGCTGTCCCCGCGCGTAGTCGCTAAACTTATAGATCCAGGTGTAGCCGTCGTAGATTCCCCAGATTTGGCAAAGCTTGAAGTTTGAAAATCCTAGCGCCGTGCCGAGGGTATCGAAATAGATTTGGCCCTGCTTCTCGATGCTGTCCGCCGTCGCGAAGCCATTGGTATCGACCGGCAGGCTGACATCCAACTCCGTGATCTGAAGATCAAGGCCCAGATCTTGGAAGCGCTGTAGGTTGGCATAATTGTCAGCAATTTTGAAGGTGTTATCGGTCAAGTGGGTCTGGATGCCGAATCCATCGATGGGAATGCCCTGCGCAACAAAATCGGAGAGCATGTAGTAAATGGCATCGGATTTACTATTGGTGTAATGGCAGTCGAAATCATTGTAGAAGAGCTTGGCATCGGGGTCGCTAAGACGGGTGTGCTTGAACGCCTCCGCTATGTACATGGCGCCATTCGTCGCATAGCCGATGCCCGGGTTGTCGTACCAATGGGGGGATTCGCCGGGGCAGTTGGTGGTGCTGCGCAACGAGCCGTCGGCCATCATGGCTTCGTTCACCACATCCCAATGGGAGAGCCGGCCGCGGAAATGGGTGGTTACCGTATCGATGTGGTTCCAGAGAATGTCTCGCATGGCGGCGGGTGTACGCACCTCGCTGGTTACCCACGAGGGAACCCATCGGCCGTGCCAAACAAGGCAATGCCCTCGCGAGGTGCCGCCATGTGCCAGGCTGAAGTCGATAATGCTTTCGGCCTTGGCATAGGTGAACGTATTTTGCGAAGGCTGCAAGCCCTTGAACTTGGTCTCGTTTTCTGTCGAGGCCATGTGGAAGTGGCCGGCATGGGCGCTGGCGAATTTAACGTTGGTGGGGAACAGGGTTGGCCCCATCGTTGACCCCAACCGCAAGCCGGGATAGTGGGCCGCCGCCTTGCGCAACCCGGTTGCGGGAGCCACATAGGCATTGTCCACATAAAGCTTCACGCCAGGCATTGGCCCCGAAACAAAAAAGACCAGTTCGTTCAGCGGCTCGTCCAGCGGCACGGTGTAGTAGCCGGAAAGCCAGACCCAGCAGCCGCTCGCCACCGATTCGGTCGCGATGGCGGTGGTGTCTGCCGTGGCATCCACCGTGCTCCGGAAGGAAAGCATGACGGTTTCGTTCGTGGCGCTGTCCGTGCGCGCCCAGGCCGAGACGAAATAGGGTTGCCCGGGCACCATTTTCCCCAGCATGTTTTGCCGGACGCCGTGGTGGGTGGCGGTGCGCGCAACCGCAACCGCATTGGTGCCGGTGTGGCGGATGGTGCTGCTCTCGATCATCGCGCCGGCATGCCCGTCCCAGCCAGTCAGCCCCGCTTCGAACCCGGGATTGGTTAACATATTTTCCGGTGCCGGAATATCGGCCGCCCCGGCCGCAAGACCCTGCGCACAACCCGCCGCAACCAGGAACGCGCGAAGGCCTGGAACCTTCATCTTGCTGCGATAGTTCGTGATTCCATGCATCGCTTAGTTTTTACCTTTGGCGAGCGGCTTCATGTCGGGAGGCGTTCCGCCACAGGGACGCTTGTTCTTGGCAATCTCCGCGTCGTATTGCTTCGCCTCTTCCAGCAACTGCTTCACGATTTCCGGATGTTTGGCCGCCACGTCCGTGGTTTCGCCCGGATCGGTTGCGAGATTAAAAAGTCCCGGCCCCGCGCCCTCGCGCTGCTTAAGGTAGACATCCGTCTGCTTGGGCCGATATTTATAGGGGTTGTAGGTGTCCAGCGAAGAGTCGCCGGGCGAGCTGAGGAATAGCTTCCACTCGCCGCGACGGTAGGCAATGAGCTGGCTCTGACCGCCGCTATAGTGAACGTAAGAATCCCTGACCGGGGCGGGGTTTTTGTCGAACAACAGGGTCGAAACATCCCGTCCGTCAAGGATCCGCTTCGGATCGAGCGGCTGACCAACCAGCTTGGCGAACGTGGGCAGCATATCGATGTTGCCGGTAATCTGGTCGCAGCTGGTTCCGGCAGGAATTTTTCCCGGCCAGCGCATAATGCAAGGAACGCGGAGTCCGCCTTCAAAACAGGTGGCCTTGAGGCCGCGGAAGGGTGGGGCGGGGTGCAGGTCGGGGCCGTTGTCGGACGTGAAGATAACCAAGGTGTTTTCGTCCAGCTTCAACTCTTTGAGCGTGGCCATGATCTGGCCGACCGACCAGTCGATCTCTTCAATCGCATCGCCCAGCAAACCTTCCGCGCTTTTTCCCTTAAAATCAGCCGAAGCCGCCAGCGGCTCATGAATCATGCTATGAGGCAGATAGAGAAAGAACGGGCCGTCTTTATGTTCGCGGATAAATTGAATGGCCTCTTCGGTGTAGCGCTTCGTCAGCAGGGACTGATCCGGCTCGGTCTCGATCACGGTTTCGTTGCGGTAGAGCGGTAGTGGCGGAAGTCCCTTGCGTACGGCCGTAGGCTTGCGGCTGACCATGTTGTTGCTGTAGGGCAGGCCGAAATAGAAGTCGAATCCCTGCCGGTTCGGCATGAATTCCGGCTTGTCCCCGAGATGCCACTTGCCGATGCATGCCGTGGCATACCCGTGCGGTTTCATCACTTCCGGCATAATGACCTCGTCCGGATTCAGGCCGATTGGGCTCTCCGGCGTCAAAACCCCGGGAAGCGAAAGGCGCGTGTTGTAGCAGCCGGTCATCATGCAGGCGCGCGACATCGTGCAGACGGAGGTTGCATAAAAGCTGGTGAACCGTCGCCCCTCCTGGGCCATTCGATCCAGATGCGGCGTGCGCAATGTGGTGTTGCCGAACGGGCCGATGTCGGCATAGCCCATGTCGTCGATGAAGATCAACACGATGTTGGGTTTCGCGGGTGCGGCATGCGCGACATAGCCGCCGCTCAAGCTGAGCGCGGCGAGAAGAAGGGCTGTTTTTTTAATGGCCATATCGCTTATCTCTTCCTTGTTCCGTAACAGGACGGCATCGGAAACAAATTCTCCATCGACCGCAAAGACGCCACGAAACAAAGGATTGTCGCTGCTTCCTTTTTAGGCTTCACATTATTGCGGTTATCTCATCCGCTCCGAAGCCGTATTGGTTGGTAGGGACGGCTGTCCCTCGTGAGGGGCGTTGCCCCAGCGAGGGCTCACGACCTGCCGTCCGCGGCGGAGTGGGACACTCCGCCCTATCCAGTGTGCGGCATCGCAACCGTTGTTTGCGCTAACGCCCCCACCCATGATGAATCGCCTGCGAATGGGCTTTTGATAAAACGAAGAGCACGAAGGGTTGCAGTGTTCAGCATCTTCGTGCTCTTCACGGCCTGTTTCATCCAGCGATGGAACAGGATGGAGCCTACATCATGATGCGGCGCACACCCAACAGCATCAGGGCTCCAGCGGTAATCATGCCCATGGTGGCCGGTTCGGGAATTACGTTTACAGCCATAGCAGCAACCCCAAGACGATCCACAACTCCATTATTGAGTGAATTGAATCCCTCAAACTTGAGCGTCAACAGGTCGGTTACGTTATCCGCATCAAATGCAACCTGATAGATCAGCAGATTTTGGATAGTACCATTATTAGCAACCTGGGTAACAACATTGGTATGTCCTGCCAAAGAAGCCGTAATCTGCATACCTGTCCGTAGGGTATACCCATATACCGTAACCAAACCACTGCCTCCACCCACCGTTATGCTAATCGAAGAACCGTTGGATTCCATTCCACCATTTGTATCGGAAATGCGACGCTCCGTAGAATTTAAGGCATTGTTAACGGGACCTGTTGAGGTATACGTTAAGCCCGAAAGCGTGTCGGACGTTCCGAGCGCTAATGTAGGATCAACCGGCAATACAACACTATAATCGCCGATCACCGTTCCACCCGTCTTCTGCCTACCCGCTACATCTTCATTTGACCAGATCGACCAATCCACGGCACCCACCACATCCAGATTGATATTGGTTGTTGCATTGCCGAAGTTCTGAGCGGACACCCCACTAATCAGCGACGCTTGCGCCGCACTTGCCGCGCAAAGTGCGACGGCCATAATTTTCCATGTCTTCATTTTATCTCCTTTTCTTCCGGAGTTCATCTCCGGATGTTTTATTTATCTCCAGCGGGCACCTCGCCCGCCGGAACAGCTGAATCCTGCCTGCGCAGGATCCTGGAAAACTAAATTTAAGCGGGATTTCGGGACCTACATCAGGATGCGGCGGGCACCCAAGAGCGCAACGGTCGCTACGCCAATCAGACCCAATGCAGCGGGTTCTGGGATAACGGTAATGGTTCCGCCTCCATTCACAACAACGGCCTGGGCCGTAAGCGAGAATGTGCCAAGCTGTGCGTATGTATAGGTTCCTTCATCAATCGTTACACCGTTCAGTACCAGCGAGGTGAAGGCGACATTCCGGCTGTTTTGATAGCGTCCGGTTCCGCTAACAACCATACCAAAATTGGCATCGCCTTCCGCAACGGCCATGAGGTTGAGGCGTCCGTAATTCTTGACGTCGAAGATACCGCCGAAATCGCTAATTGAGGTCATTTGGGTCAGATTCACGGCGGAGCCCGTGTTAGCGCCATCTCCAATAACAGCGATGGTTCCGCTTCCGGCCAAATGACCCTCCTGAACAAACAGATGCTTGTTGCCTGCATCTCCACACTGGATGGTGCCGGAATTGAGAGTGAGGGTATTTCCGCCCAAGTGGATGCTTTTGGTTTGGTTGGCTCGACCATCCAGCAGTCCACCATCGAGTACCACGTTTCTCACAGTTACGTCGTTGGGGTTACTTGACGCGCCCGCGAGTGGTCTGAAAATTCCACCGGCATCAATCCGCAAGGTTTGGCCATAAAACACATCGTTATCGGCAGCACGCACATCAATGGTGGTGGCCCATACGTTCGTGTCGCCAGCGACGGGTGCAGTAAGATTGCTCCATGTTGCACCTGCCGTGATGTTTCCTGTGTCTAAAACGGCCGTATAAACATCGGCCTGTGTGGTTCCTACTATCGCCGCCAGCAACGTAGCTGTGGCAACTAATTTTTGTCTGTCTGTCATTTTTCTCTCAATTAAGTTTTGCCCGATCATTGGGCTGTACTACTCCGGCGGGCACCGTGCCCGCCGATGATCGTGTGGGGGCGGATCTGCATGTGCAGATTCGCCCTTAAAAATTCGGTTTAGGGAGTTTCGGTTACGTTGAGGGTTACAAACAAGCTCGATTCGGCGGTGCCGAATTGGTTGGTGACGGTTTCGAAGTCGGCATCGACCACGCCGGTTCCGATGACTGCGGCATCGCCGATGGCCGTTGCGGCGGCGGTCAGTCCGTTGCTATGGACCATGATGTCATAGCTCAGGCTGTCGTCGCTGGTGCGGCGGGTGTAGATGTAGTCCATGTTGCTTCCGCTGGCGCTCCAATCGGGCTGCTTCAGCGCGGCGTCGTTCGTGTTCGGATTTCCGCCCAGGCTGTATTCGAGCAGGTTGTCCATCCCGTCGTCGTCGGGGTCAGCGGTGCGGAGCGCATCGTCGCCCGCCAGCTCATTTTCAGCGGCCCAGAGCACATATCCCGTCGCGGCGCTTCCATCGACCACCGTGATGATTCCGACGCCGCCCGGCACAACCACCACCTGGGCCGTGGCCGAAAGATTGGTGTAGGCATAGCTTCCGGCAGCAATCGTCTCGCCGTTCAAGACCAACGAGGTGAAGGCGACATTTTGGCTGTTTTCATAGCGCCCGGTTCCGCTAACGATCATGCCAAAGTTGGCATCTTCCACTGCAACCGCCTTAAGGTTGAGGCGTCCGTTGCTCTTGACGTCGAAGATGCCGCTGAATCCGTTGATCGAGGTCATCAGGGCCAGACTGACGGTGGAGTTGCCGGCGGCAGTAGTTCCGATAATGGAAATGGTGCCGCTTCCAGCCAGCTGGCCACCCCGGATGGTCAGATCCTTGTTGGATGCGTCGCCGCTTTTGATGGTTCCGGAATTCAGGGTGAGGGTGTGGCCTCCCAACCAAATGATTTTGGTTTGATTGGCTGTGCCATCGATGAGACCGCCATCCAGGACCATGTCATTCACGGTTACGTCGTTGGGGTTGAGATTCGCACCAAGGTTTGGCTTAAAACTTCCTCCGGCATCGATCCGCAGGGTCAGACCGTGGAACACGTTGCTATCGACAGCGGACAAAACAAAGGCCCCGCTGGCCCAAATGTTGGTGTCTCCCTCGGCTGGAGCCGGAATGCCCCAGGTTGTCTCTGTCACGATGTTTCCATTCGTAACGGCCGTGAATACATCGGCTTGCGTGGTCCCTGCCAGCGCCGCCACCAGTGCTGCTACGGTAAATATTGTCTGTTTAGCTGTCATCATTTTTTCCTTGGCTTAATGTTTCCATCCAAAGAACGGAACCCCGGCGAACCGGGGTTCTGTTCAGTCATCCCTGGTTATGGGGTGTAATCGACCTTCGTGCGGATAAACCGCTTGCCGGCCGCCGTATTGATGCGGTTGGTGACGGCGCTGAATTCGCCGCCCGGAAGATCGGCGGTACCCGTGCTGGTGTAGAGGCTGGTGTCGTTGGTCCAGGAACCGTAGACCAGGTCCGTGTTGAGTTGCAGCGAATAGCTCAGGCCGCGGGCGGCAGCGTCCGAGCGGCGGACGAAGACATAGTCGATGTAGTTGATTCCTCCCACGTTGACCTGCTTATAGGAGGGCTCATAGCCAATGTTGCCGCCATCGGTCGGGATGCCGCCAAAGGCATACTCCCCGAGGTTGTCCAGCGCGTCGGCATCGGGGTTGTCGGCCATGTTGGTCGCCACGCCCAGCGCCGGCTGGTAGCCGAGCCTCCATGCATTGTACAAGCCCTGCGGCGAGTTGTCCTCGCTGTAGGCCGAGAACCGCAGGTAGTCGACATCATAGAAGTCGGATCCCGCCATGGTATCCGAACCGGTGGCTACGCTCATGCGGATGGCATCGATCTTCAGGCCCGTGGCCGCCATGGCCTTGTTGCTGACCGCCGCCTGCTCGGCCCCGCCGCCCAGCGTATAGAAGACGTCGAAGGTGTCGGTGTCGTAGTCGGCCACCACGCGGACGGCCAGCGTTTGCTCCAGCACGTTGGTTCCCAGCAGCCAGAGCGGCGTATTGACCGTGCCGACCCGGGTTTCCAGCCGAAGCAGCCCGTTCTGTTTTTGCAGGCGAACCAAAAAGGCGGTCACAGAGCTGGAAAGATCCTGGAGACCGAACGCACAGCTCGCTCCGGAGTTGGTGCTGGAGGAGACATCGGCGGCGGTATAGGCCCAGCTCAACTCGAATTTTCCGGTGGCAATGCCGCTTTGGCTGAGTGTCGAATTGCGATAGTAGTTGTCGGCGGTGTTCGTGGCGGCGCCAAAGTGCAGCACGCCGTTGGTGGCATAGGCCGAATAGCCGTCACCGGACCAGTCCCCCAGGCCGTAAGGACTGGGCGCGGAGTTCGCCAGGCCGCTCAACTTGGTGCCGTTGGGATCGTTGAACTGCCAATCCTCGATCACCCCGACCAGCGGTGGCGGCGGCGGAAGAGCGACCGCTCCAACGGTGATGTTGTCGATGTTCATCACATCGCCCGGCTGCCAGGTGGTGCCGCCATTCGTGCTTTGCATCATTTGGCGGATCTGCGTGAGCGCGAAATCGCCCTGGATGGTTCCATTGTGCAGGATGTTGGTTACCCCATTATGGATCATCCATGCCTGCATCGTGTTGGCATCCAGGTCGTAGGTGGCTCCCAGCCGCAGATTGGATACGGTGCTTCCCATCAGGTTGGTTATCGTTACGTAACCCCCTAGATCTAAGGATTTCACTTGGATCTGGAACTGGTCGGCATCGGCAAAGACAGTGGTTGCACCCAGTACGGTGGTGTTCGTGACATTCAATCGGCCTTCGTAACGAAACCTGACGCCGGCATCATAAGCCGCATTGCTGGCCAGGCCGCGGATGTTGTAGCCGCCGTTCGCGGTTCCATTCGCGGCAGCCGTCAGGGCAAAGTTGGCCGACGGGATGTCGTAGTAGAGTTGAAACGTGCCGTTTGTATTGCCTGGCAACAGCTTTGTGATGAAGGAGCTTTCATCGACCGCGCCCGTGGCCGTCCACCGCTGCATTTGATTGGACACCACGCACTGGGCCGCGTTGTTCCACCGGACACCGCCGACCGTGCCCGTGCTCTGGGTGCCGGCAACAACAGCGCCCAAGGCGGTGCCATTCGCCACGCCGTCATAGACCCAGGCATGAAATATCTGCGCCTGCGACGCACTGGCTGCCGCGCAAAGGGCTACGGCGATCATTTTCCATGTTTTCATCTGACTCTCCTTTTATTTCCCGAACCGTATTGGATGCCTATAACCACCAAGGAGTACCGCACTCGATGGGGCTTTTAGCTAGTTGTAATGTCGCACACCGGGCTGGCCAATACCTTCACTATGGTTCCAATCAATAGCACCATATTTCAATAATGCGCGGCGTGGGGAAGGGCTGTAGATGGTGTTCAGCAGGATGCCGATGGGTTGGAGCGGTGGTTTGTGGTGCGCACGCTTCCCGCCGGGGGCGCACCATTTCAAATGGAAGCCGTAGGGGAAGCAGGGGGCTGGAAAGCCCCCTCTCCGGTGCGGGGGCTTTCCTGCCCCCGTTGGGGCAACGACCCCGCAGGGACCGTTGGCAGGCGGCCGGATTCAACGGAAAAGATCGGTGAAATCTGTCATTCGCAGGCTGGAAACCCGGCGCCACATTTGTAGAAACATTCAGGCCTAAAGTAGAACAAGCGTCCCGCTTGGTTTCCCTTACTCGGAAGCAAGCGGGACGCTTGCGCTACGTTCACGATTTGTACCCACGGTTTTTGGAATCGGCATTAAACAGGTTATGCTCTCGATCGGCTTTTTATTCTTAGCGTCTTGGCGGTTATAAAATCCGTCGCAGGTATGATGGCATTTGAATGGAGAGGGACAAAAAACGGAGATGAACCAGTAGACGGGTACCGGGCTCACCAAGCTTTTGTGCTAAACTGTTGAAATATAATGAAGGCCAATCCCCCGCTGGCCCCCATACTGGGGGGCTTGCGGATCGAAAAAGAAAAGATGGGTGGTTAATGAGAAGCAGTAGCGCGAAAAAAATGGCACGGTTGTATCCAACCCTATTCCTGTTTGGATTCATGGCTTGCCTCGGCGCAGCGGCAAATACCGCGAAAACCGGCATGCGCAATATGACGTCGGCGCAGATTGCGGCCCATATGGGCACCGGCTGGAATCTGGGCAACACGCTGGATGCGCATGGCAGCAAGCAGGCGACGGGACTGGATACGGAGACGAGCTGGAAAAAACCCCTCACAACCAAAGCCATGATTGATCGGGTCAAGCGGCAGGGGTTCAAAACGATCCGGATTCCGGTTACGTGGTATCCGCATCTAGGTCCGGCGCCGGACTACACAATCGACCCCGCGTGGCTTGACCGGGTCGAAACCGTTGCCAATTATGCCTTTGCGAATGACATGTACGTGATCATCAATACGCATCACGAGCATTGGGTGGTTCCAACCTATGCCACGTTGGATGAGGTCAGGATCCAGCTGGAAAGGATTTGGATGCAAATTGCCAATCGATTCAAGGGGTATGGCGATTATCTGATTTTCGAGACCTTGAACGAGCCGCGCCTGGTGGGTTCGCCGGAAGAGTGGCGTGGCGGAACGCCGGAAGGGCGCGACGTGGTGAACCAGCTGAATCTGGCGGCGGTGAATGCGATTCGCGCAACAGGCGGCAATAACGCCAAGCGGCATATTATGGTTCCGGGCTATGCGACCAGTTCCATTGCCGTGGTCATCGATGATTACGTGATCCCCAACAACGACAGCCGGATCATGGTAACCTGCCATTATTATTCCCCGTTCCACTTTTGCCTGAACGTACCCGGCGTCACAACCTGGGGAACCGACGCCGACAAAATGCTCATGCACGCGGATCTGGACCGTGTGAAAAACAAGTTCATTGATCAGGGCAGGGCCGTCGTCATGGGGGAATGGGGTGCGAAGGATAAAACCAATACGGCGGATCGCGCGGCCTTCTCGGCCTATTATTCCAAAGAGGCCAAGGCTAGGAAGATCGTCTCCGTGGTCTGGGATGATGGCGGAAAATACGAACTTTTGATGCGGGATACGCTGACGTGGAAATATCCGGAAATCGTCAAAGCCGTGGTGGCGCCCAAGTAGATGGGTTGACCGAGGCCACTTCTGATACCGTCTTCAGTTTAAATTTATTACATTCCTGTGCGCCCGGATCTTCATCGCGCAGAGCCGCAAAGCCAGCAGGGGATTTGCTTGTATTCTTCGCGCCTTCGCGTCTTTGCGCGAAAATACGAGAATGAATATGAAGGTGGTATAAGAAGTTGGACGGTAAGAAATTAATAAAGCTTAGGGAGCCAAGGTAGCATTGAGCCTCAGGAAGCGTTGCGGGGCGTCGGTGGGGACGCTTGCTTCGGTCAGGGTGGCGTTGCCCCGCGATCCGATATTGGTGAGCGCCACGCCTGCGGTGGTCCACGCCGCGGCTGCAAGGTTGGTGGTGGTTTCACTCGAAAGTAAAACGTCGGTTCGGGCTTCCACATCTGGATAGCGGAGACGGAGCCTTTGATCGGCCTGTTGCGATGAAACCTGGGCGGCATCGGGCTCCAGCGGGTGGGTGCCGAATTTATACTCCAGCTCGTTGGGGATGCGGTCGCCGTCGGGATCGTTGCCGCCGTCGAGTTCCGTTGGGCTTCGGCCCGGGGCGAGATAGCCGGCCTTCCAGTCGGAAAGATGCGTGGCATAGGCGGACGGGGCCCGTGTGGCGGCCAGTTTCCAGCCATCGCCCGCGCTGGTGCCATTGGAGTCGTTCATCAGGGCGCTGAGTTCGGCGATGAGCGGGGCGTAGGCCACGTTGGTGGCCAGGTTGGTGGTCTCGGCGGGATCGATGACATAGTCGTAGAGTTCGCGCAGTTCGGGTGCGGTGATGCCGGCCTTGATGATATGACGGTCGGTTTCGTCGGTGGATTCGGTGATCCACCATTCGGTGTAGCGATAGCGTTCGGTTCGGATGCTGTAGCCCATGCCATTGCCCGGATGCTCAACCGGAAGATCGCCCGGCGCGTTGGCGTTGATCGTGCGATGATATTGGCTGAAAACGGCCTTTTTCCACGGTTGTGCCGGATCTTCGAGCAGGGGCAGGAAGGTCGTACCCTGCAACTCCAGTCCGGCGGGTTGGGTGGGGGCGGGCAAGGAGCACAGATCGAGGAGGGTGGGATAGAGATCGACCAGTTCGACCAATGCGGTGCAGCGGCGACCGGCCGAGCCGAGGGTTTTGAGAGCCGGGGTGCTGACCATGAGCGGAACGCGCGTGGAGGCTTCAAAGTTGGCGTGTTTGGCCCAGAAGCCGTTGTGGTCGCCCAGATGGAAACCGTGGTCGCCCCATAGCACAACGATGGTGTTGTCTGCGATCGAATCGTCGGTGTCGGGATTGCCGTCGGGATCTTCGAGGGCATCGAGCAGCTTGCCGATCTGTCTGTCGGTGTATGAGACGCAGGCCAGATAGCCGTGGATCAGGTGGCGGGCTTCGGTGGCGGTTGGCATGCCGTTGTCGCTGGTGCCTTCGATATCCAGAAACGCGGCGGGCTCGGTGCCGAAGGGGGCGGTGAACTTGTTGGTTCCAAGCGGCATTTTGCGGATGCCGGTATAGGTTGAAAGATCGATCTGGGTTGGATCGTAGAGATCCCAGTAGGCTTTCGGGCAGTTGAAGGGCAGGTGCGGTTTTTTGAAGCCGACGGCTAAGAAGAACGGGGTGCCGGCGGCTTGGTAGCTGGTGGCGTATTCGGCGATTTTGGCCACGCCTAGCGCGGCGGCAACACCATCGCCATAGGCTTCATCCGTGATCGGATTACCATTGCGATCGACCACGCCGGCATCGGTGGCGGATACATTGGGGGTGCCTTGGTCTTCGAGCGCGGCCTTGGCGGTTTCATACCATGTGTGATCCGTGTCTGAGTCAACCCAGCCCTCGTTCCACGAGAGCGGAACGTCCTGCCGGGTGGGCGTGGTTGAATGGTATAGTTTCCCGATGCCATGCACCCGGTAGCCGTTGTTGCCGAAGTGTTGCGGCAGGGTAATGACATCGGGAATCATGGTTCGGAAAAAGGTTTCGAGTTTCCAGCAACGGGTCGTGTCCGAGCGAAGGCCGGTCAGCAGCGAAGCGCGCGATGCGTTGCAAACGGACTGCTGGCAGTGCGCGTTGGCGAAGAGAATGCCCGCTTCGGCCAGCCGGTCCATGCTGGGGGTAATCGGGCGCAGCGGCTCCGTTTCGCCATACGCATTAATGAGGGGGCGCAGGTCGTCGATGGCGATGAAGAGCACATTGTAGTTCCCCGACGGATGCAGTCGCGTCCGGTCTGGCGATGCGACCGGGGGCGGGGTATTGGTGGTGGCTCCGCCGATGAAGGCCAGGCCGACGATGGAAGTTTTGGTGTTGGATCCATTCAGGGCGTAGCTGCTGACGACGGCGGTTGCTCCGGAAAAGGCTGTGCTTCCAACCATTCGGGTGGCTGCCGGGTTGATTGCATCCAGTGCTATGCTGCCGGTGGAGGTGGCCCCGGAGGTGGCATACGTTGACATGGCTTCGATGATCACGCCGTTTTTGGCGCCAGAGAAGGCATAGGCATTGGTGATGGCAGTCGCCGTGCCGGAGGAGTCGAATGCGGCGGCAGAAATGGGTTCGAATGCTTCGCCGCTCGTTGCGCGAACCACATAAACGCCCGCCTCGATATAGCCTGCGGTCGGGTTGTTGATGGTGATATCTACCCCGCCGCTGGCGGTCACGGACGCATATCGGATAAACGTTGCGGGGGTTCCTCTGGTTTCGCTGGTGAAAAGGAGTTGCCCGAGCGTCGCGCCATTCGTCGGCACAATGACCATTCCCTGTTCGGTCGGGGTGGTGCCTTTGTTGGAGGCAGCCAAGATGGCAATGTAATCCCCTGCCTCAACCGCCAGCATGCCGGTCGACTTGCTGGCATCGGCAACGCCGAGCCTTACAAAGGCATTGCTGGTGATGGCGATTTCGGCCTGAAGGCCAGAGGCGAGCAGGCAGAGTGCGGCTATCGATTTCTTCAACGTGGTTTTCATCGGATTAACCTCTCTTCGTTCAGTATAAATGACGGAACTTTTGATGCCCCGATGGACTGGACCGCGCGGCAGCGCGACGCGCGGATTTTATGCGTAGTCTAGCGACTGAATTTAAACGAATCTAGATGGAACAGGTCGGCAGCGGTTCCTTTAAACACGAGGCATAGGTTTTTGGTCCCGGCGGTATTGGTCAATTGGCAGGGGATCTCCTTGTACACGTTCCATCCACCGGTATCCGGCACGGTGCAGCTGCCGAGCAGTGGGCCGTCGGCGCTGTTTTCGCGTACCTCGATCGTGCCGCCGTTTTGGGAGGAGACGGTGAACGCGATCAAGCCGTTTTCCTTGACCCCTTTCACATGGGGAAAGCGCAGATATCCGCCGTCGGTGATTCCGGCGATTTCAAAGCCGCCATTGGTTTTTTCCCTCTTCTGGACGCCCTCGGCGGCCATGTACCATTCCGCCTCGATGGTGTCCCACGCGGCACTGTACTGGCCAACGCCGTTTTGGGCGTGCGCATCCAGCAAGACGCGGTCATACACCATGTCGCCGTTGTCCTTGTAGTGGACGTAGGTCATCCATGATTCGCGATACCTCAAGGGATATTTCACGAAGCGGCACCAGGTGTAGAACCACTGGTTGTTCCACTCGAAAAAGTTGCCGTGCGCCCGCTTATTGAGGCCGTAGGGGTCGCTGTCGTCGCCCTCGCTGCGCCGGACGGTGTAGGGGCCGTACAGGTTGTCGGAAACGGTATAGTTGGCACCGGCGGAGAGATAATAGCGGCCCTTGTACGTATGCAGGTTCGGCTTATCGTTCGGCATGAAATCGCCAATGATTTCGATGGGCTTCGGGGCATCGGCCAGCGAGACCATGTCCGGGTTGAGCCTAACCAGGTAAAAGTTCCGTTTTTGCTTCATTTTCCCGACGCCCGGATTATGGGTGCCGAACACCATGTAGGGAACCCCGTCATCGACCAATACGGAGATGTCGTATTCATGTGCCGGGGTCATCTCTTCCGTGAGCAACGGTTTGCCAAGCGCATCCTTGAAGGGTCCGCCCGGGTTGTCCGACACCATGACGCCGGTATCGATGCTCTTGTTCGAGAAGTAGAAATAGTATTTGCCGTTCATCGTCGCCGCATCGGGCGCCCAGCACGCGGTCGATTCGCCGATGTAGGTATCGGTCGGCAGGATTTTGGTTTCATGCTTCCAGTCGACCAGGTTGTCCGACGACCAGACGTTCCAATCCGGCATGATCCATACCGGGGAGTTCGGGTCGATGTCGCGCGTGGTGTAGAGATAGGCCTTGTTGTTGAAGATATGGATGTGGGGGTCGGCCATGCCCGCATCGGGGATGAGCGGATTTGCAGCCATCGCGGCTCCAGCCCAGAGGGAAACCGCCGAAAAAAGTGCCAGACATTTTGTGTGTTCCATAGTTTCTCCTTACGGCCGCAGTGGTTCCTTAGATCCGTTCCGGGTGCTTTTGCCATCCGCCGGCCATACGCTGCTGCAACGCTTCCCAGCAGGGAATGCCGCTCAAGGAGTCGACTGCCTCCACATTGCAGGCGCCTGCCGCCACGGCGATGTTTAACGACTCCTGCGCCGGGAGCCCCTTGAGCCGGGCCGCCAAAAATCCGGCGATCGTGCAGTCGCCCGATCCGATGGCCCCTTTGGGTTCGACCCGGAAACAGGGGGAGTAAAACGACTCGCCGCCAGCGTGGTAAAAAGCGCCGACCTCGCCGAGCTTGATCAAAACCTCGCGGGTTCCCATACCCAGCAGGGTGTTGCCCATCCGTACCAGGTCGCTGCGGAGCAGTCCGCCCAGCGGCTGTCCCGAGGCCATGAAGCGGTCAAAGGCCGGGCGGTCCAGCATGTAGAGCAGCTCGTCGATGCTCGGGGTGAACAGATCGACAAACGGCAGCACCCGTTGCAGCAGGCCCAGCCAGTCGACCTTTCCGGATGGCGATTGCGGATCGGGACGGGCCATGTCCAGCGAGGTGCCGACGCCCGCCTCCTTTACCCGTTTGAACAGTTCCTCGAGTTGGAGTCCGCCGTCGGAATAGAGCGCGCGCATCAGGGGCGGATAGCCGAAATGGAAATGGCGCGCCTGCTTGATCCGCCCATAATCCAAATCCGCCGAACAGAAGGTGTCGTTGGCGCCGGGATAATGCAGCGGAATGCGGTCGATGCCGGGAATGTTCAGCACCACCGTATAGGAGGTGTT
Source organism: Pontiella sp. (assembly GCA_041740875.1). Taxonomy (GTDB): domain Bacteria; phylum Verrucomicrobiota; class Kiritimatiellia; order Kiritimatiellales; family Pontiellaceae; genus Pontiella. The sequence goes on from JBGSLE010000554.1 coordinate 37,728, forward strand.
GCTCTCTTCATCGACGATCATGCCGTCGGTCGTCAATCCCTCGGCCTGCATCTTGGCCAAAATGCTCTGTCCCAGCAGGTCGTTCCCGGTCTTGCCCATCGGGCAAACGGAAATCCCGAGGCGGTTCAGCGCGCCGGCGGTATTGGGGACAACACCGCCCATCGCCTGTTCCATCGGCCCGACCTGGATCAACTTTCCGGGGTGCAGGATATCCGCAACGGACATCCCGCCTTCGAGAAAGGCGGGAAGCAGGTCCATGCAGGTGTGGCCGGCAACCACGCAATCGAGTCGGCTCATACCCGGACCACCTCGGCACCGATATATTTCTCCAACGCTTCCTGTACGGCATCGGCCACGTGGCCTTCCGTCAGCACGGTGTGGTGGCGGTGTCCGGCCGAGCCGATGGTGCGCAGCACGCCCTGGAGGTTTGCGATTTCGGCGACGCCGGCGCAGCCAAAGAACGCGGAAGGAATGGTGTCCGTGGTGATTATCCCTTCGCCCAGGTAAAACTGCAGCTTACCGTTCATGGTCTTCATGCCGCAGAAGGTCATCTCCATCGGTTTGATCCGGCCGACGTTGCAGCCCCACGAACAGCCGCTGCCCAGTGCCGGAACCAGCAATTCATGGTCGACCACATGGCCTTTGGCGGTCATCAGGCTTTGCGGGACGGGACCGCAGTGGAAGAGGATGCACTTGTCGGGCTCCTGGCCATAGTTGTTGTTCCAATCCAGGTTCGTGACCGCCTGTCCGGTGGCGGCATGCAGCGCCGCCATGGCGACTGCGCTGCAAACATCCACTTCGCAGGCCGCCATCAGGCCGCGGTCGTTCATTTCGCCCATCAGCACGCACGGCGAGATGCCCAGCGTTTGCTGCAATTCAATCCAGCAGCGCAACGCCAAGGCGTCCAAGCGGTAGTCTTGCGCAATCCGGTCGAGCGCCACGCCGAGGCGGGCGATGTCGGTCAACGCTTTTTCCGGAACGCCCGTCCAGTTGGTATAGCCCTTTAAAAGCGTCCGTTTCGCGAGGGTTGCGTCGGAGTCTGGCGCTGCTTTTTCAAACTGCATGAACACGTTGGAGAGGTCGAGCGTTTCAACCGTGATGCCGTGCTGCTGCAGCGCGATTTCATCGAAGCGAACCGCCTTGAACGGCGTGGTGCGGGCGCCGATCGCCCCGACGGTCAGGTTTTTCAGGCTTTCGGTGACCCGGCACACGCGGTCGAAATGAACGATATTTTCCTTGAAGGCCGGATCGTTCGGATGGACGGCATGCGGTTCGAGGTTGGTAAACTTGAGCCCGTACTGGACCAGGATGTTGAGCACCGCGAACTTGCCGCAGAACGCATCGCGCCGCGTGGCCGTGGCCAGCTTGTCCAGCTCGTCGGGGTAGGCGTGGACCAGCACCGGAACCCGCACGTTTTTCAACGCTTCGATCACGCCGCCCTCGCTGCCGAAATTCGGCAGGCAGAGGATCACACCGTGGAATTTTCCGCGCTGCGCATCGAGGAACTCGGCAAACAATTTGCCTTCCGCCGGGCTTTCAACCGCGCCGGATGCCGTGGCTCCGGACTCCAGCATCAAGACCCCGTGGCCCAGCGCGCCGAGCGCCTGGCTCATTTCGTCGCGGGCTTGCTGGATGAGTGCGGCGGGAAAGGTGCCCCGGTTGCCAAAAAACAGGGCGAAGGTGGATTTTGTACTTTTCATATATTCCTTAAAAATCTTCGGCTACGAAAATCCGAAGATGCTGGTTTGCGTGTAGACAGAACCCGGATCAAGGCGGGCGGAGGTATAGCCCGGAATGGTTTCCGAGAGGTTGGGGGAATCCGGGAAGAGCTGCGGCTCCAGGCAGAAGCCGGAACGGTGCGGGTAGTTGACCCCGCCTTTTCCGGTCACTGTGCCGTCCAGGAAGTTGCCGCTGTAAAACTGGATGCCGGGTTCGGTCGTCCAGACCCGCAGCATGCGTCCGGATTCAGGCTCAAACACCGTCGCGGCCAGGACGGGGCGTTCGTTTTTGGAGGAATTCAAAACATAGTTGTGATCGTAGCCGGTGAGCATCTGGTCGTGCTTGGCGCCGATCCGCTCCCCGATGGCCGTGGGGTCGCGGAAATCCAGCGGGGTGCCGTCCAGCGGGGCAATGGCGGTGGGAATGCAGGTTTTGTCGATCGCCGTGAAGCTACCGGCGTTGATTTGCAGGATGTGGTCTAGAATCGGCCTTCCGCTGGCCTCGCCCGCCAGGTTGAAATAGGTGTGGTTTGTCAGGTTGACCACCGTCGGGCGATCCGTCGTGGCCGTGTATTCAATCCGCAATGCGTTGGCATCGGTCAGCGTGTAGGCGACTTGGATGCGCAGCGTTCCGGGGTATCCCTCTTCTCCATCCGGGCTGAGGTATGAAAGCAGCAAGGCCGTGCCGTCGGGGGTGGCGGCCGTTTCCGCATGCCATATTCGCTTGTCGAACCCCCGGATTCCGCCGTGCAGATGGTTCGGGCCGTCGTTGCAGGCGAGGGTGTACGTCACGCCGTCCAAGGCAAAGGCGCCCTTGGCGATCCGGTTGGCATACCGCCCCGTGATGCAGCCGAAATAGGGATGCCCGGCGGCATACGCCTCGGCCGAGTTGAAGCCGAGGACGATGTCGTCGAAGCACCCGTTCCGGTCCGGCGCGTGGATGGAGGTGATGATGCCGCCATTGTTGGTGATGGATACGCGCATTCCGCGGGCATTCGACAGGGTGAAGAGTTCGACCTCCTGCCCGTCGATCTGCCCGAATGGCGCTGTCAGAATGGTTGGCTTTGCTGTCATAGGGTCTGTTCGGCGTTAACCGGGCATGTCTTCGAGTTCGATGCCTTTGGTTTCATGGACAAACCTTTTCGTAAAGAAGAAGGAGACCAGTGCGAAGATCGCATAAACCCAGTACGACGGTCCGAGGCCCATGCCGACCAGCATGATCGGAAAGGTCATCGTGACCGCAAAGTTGGAAGTCCATTGAGAGAATCCGCTGACACCAAGAGCCGAACCACGAATCTGGTTGGGGAACATTTCGCCCAGCAGCACCCACATGACCGGCCCCCACGAGAAATTGAAAAAGAATAGAAATACATTTGCTGAAATTAGCGCAACTGTGCCCTGCAAACCGGTCAGTATCAGTTTTTTGTCTTCATCCAGTCCGCCACTGGAAAAGACGATCGCCATAATCGCCAACGAAATGAACATGCCGATCGAACCAATCAGGAGAATCCGTTTGCGCCCCATCTTTTCAATGGTCAACAAGGTGACCACACAACCAAAAATACTGACCACCGCTCCAATGACATTCGTCAACAGCGATTGATCTTCCGTAAAACCGGCGGCTTGCCACAATACGGCACCATAATAGAAGACCACGTTGATGCCCACCACCTGCTGGAAGAAGGCCAGCCCGACGCCGACCCACACGATGGGGCGGAAGCCGAACTTGCCGAGCACATCCCGGAAAACGGGGCGATGGTGGTCGGCCGAGAGCGATCCCGCGATTTCGTCGTACTTGGACTGCGCATCGTCGCCCATCAACTTTGTCAGCACGCCCAATGCGCGCTCTTTTTTGCCCGAGGCCACTAGGAAGCGTGGGCTTTCCGGAATGAGCATCAACGCAAAGAAAAACACAACGGCAGGTGCCATTTCGATCCAGAACATCCAGCGCCAAGCCGTATAGCCGAGCGCGAATTCCTGCATGGATCCCCCGGCGCATTTGGCAATCAGCCAATTGCTCAAAAAGGAGAAGAAGATGCCGAGCAGGATGGAAATCTGCTGCACGGAAGAGAGCATGCCGCGAATGTTGGCCGGAGCAATCTCGCTGATGTAGGCCGGCGCCAGGATCGATGCGGCGCCGACGGCCAGTCCGCCGAGGACGCGATACAACACGAATTCCGCCGAGCCGGTGGCAATCCCCGAGCCCCAGGCGCTGACGGTAAAGAAGACCGCGGCCACCAGCAGCACATTGCGCCGTCCGATACGGTCCGCCGCGCGTCCGGCAATCGCCGCACCCAAGGCGCAGCCCAACAACATGGAGGCCACATTGAACCCGCTGGCGACGGTTTCGGAATTAAACGCCGCTTTCAAGCCATCCTGCGTTCCGTTGATCACTCCCGAATCATAGCCGAACAGGAAGCCGCCTATGGTCGCCACCAACGTAATCAGGATCGTGAATCCGAGATGAGTCTTTTTACCTGCCATATATCCTCGCTTCTGGTTGATTAGCCCCCATGCATTGATGCATGCATATCAAGTTCAATAGGATGCCACGTCGAGAGGGTGGATTACCTTCATTATAGTTCAAAATAATAGCACAATATTCTTTCGCAACGGGAGCCGCGCCCGTCAGGGTTCGGGCCGATTGGGCCGTTTTTATTCGATTTTCCACTTTCGGGCCACCCGCTACGTCGCTACGACTGCCGAAGCGAGGATTCGTTGTGTGTGCTATTTTTTAGCCTTCTTCTTATCCTTTTTCTTGTCCTGCTGCTTCGGCTGTTGCCATGCCCCTTGCACCATCGTCACGGGTTCGCCCAAGAGCAGCGGGGTGCCATAGACGGTCTCTTTATCGCCCTGTTCCTTCATCCAGATCGTGAGTTCGGCGCGCATCGATTTTAGGCGTTCGGCCTGTTCTGGATTGTTGGCGAGGTTGTTCAGCTCGAAGGGGTCGGCTTGGAGGTCGTAGAGCTCCTCTTCCGGATGTTCGCTGAAACGTTTGACGATGGCGGCGGCGGAGGGATCGGTTTCGGCGGCGGTCAGCCACGTGTTCCAAAAGACGATTCCGCTGGGTCCCGTGGAGCGTGTGATGTGCGATTGGTGCTGAAATTCGGGATGGAGGTTGCGGATATATTTCCAGCGGGAGGTTTGCACGCTGCGGATGGGATAGACGTTAAAGTCGCCGTCGCAACTGTGTGCGGTGAAGATGCGGTCACGATGGGTCGTGGCGGTACCGCGCAGGACGGCGGCATACGATTTTCCGTCGATGTCCTTGGGAACGGTTCCGCCGGCCAGTTCGATGAAGGTGGGAATCATGTCGGGCCAGGAGACCATGGCGTCGGTGCTGGTGGCGGGTGCGATGTGGCCGGGCCAGCTAATGATGAGCGGGACGTGGATGCCTGCGTCGTAGCAGGTCCATTTGCCGAAGGGCCAATTGCCGCCATTGTCGCCGGTGAAGAGGGTGAGGGTATCGCCGGGTACGTTCTCTTTGACGAGTGCGCGGAGTTCGCCGAGCAGGGTGTCGGCTCGCGTCACGTCGGTGGAGTATTTTGCGCGTTCTTCGCGGGTCGCGACGGTATCGACCTGTGTGGGCGGCAGGCGCAGCTTGGCGGGGTCGTAGCCTTCGTTCGTTTTCCACGGGGTGTGCGGGTGGCGCGTGCCGTAAAAGAGGCAGAGCGGCTTGGATTTGTCGCGTTCGGTGAGGAATTTGGCGACCGCAACGGTATTGGTCGATCCTCCCGGGGTGTCGATGACGACATTGAAGTGGTGGTATTTTGCCCAGGCGTTATGCGCCACCTTGCCGCAGGCAACCACTTCATAACCGAGCGATTTGAGCACGGGAATCAGCGATATGATGTCGTCGCGCGGGGGCTGGTGGTTTTGTTCGGCCCCGTTGCGGGCAGGCCAGAGGCCGGTGAGCATCGCCGTGCGGCTCGGCCCGCAGGCGGGGGAAGCGACGTAGGCTTTATTGAATTTTAGGCCGTCCGCTGCTAGGCGTGCAATGTTTGGCGTGCGCAGATCGGAGCCGTAGGGTTCCGAATCCAACACGTTCAGATCGTCGCAGATAAAGACCACGATGTTCGGCTTTTCTGCCGCATAGAGGGACGGCAGGAGGAGTCCCAGTGCCAAGGAGATGAGGTGCGTTTTTGGCATTATTTTTTACCTTTCTTTGATTTAGCTGAGTCGGCTGTCGGTTCTTTTTTCTTTCCGGTGCTCGACTCTTTAGCTTCCTCTTTTTGTTTGCCTTGGCGGGTGGGCGCTAAGTTTTCTGTTTCCAGCCCCTTGTCGCCCTGCTGCGTCATCCAGCGATCCATCTGTTCGCTCAACCGCGCCTTGATCGGGGCACATTCGGGGTTGGCGGCGAGGTTTTTGGTCTCCATGGGATCGTTTTGCAGGTCGTAGAGTTCTTCCGCCGGACGGTGGTAGAGCCAGTCAATCCGTTTGTTCAGCGCGGCATCGGTAGACGCCTCTTTTTCCCATGAGACGAGGACTTTGTCTTTATGGATGCCCATGATTTCATAGGTGTTGTCCGGCGCGAGGTTGCGGATGTATTTGTAGCGGATGTCGCGGGCGGAGCGCATCGGGTACGGTTCTTTGGCTCCAATAACGCCCACGGTGGTGTGTTGGGCAAAAACATAGTCCCGCAGATGGTTCGATTTTCCTAGCAAGACATCCAGAAAGTTTTTGCCGTCAAAGCCGCGATAGCCGGTGGTATCGGGACAGCCGGTGTCGATTTTTGTTGGATCTTCGCCGATGACGGCGAGCAGGGTCGGCGGAATGTCGAGGTATTCGATGAGCGCATCGTTGGTCGATCCCGGTTTTACCTTGCCCGGCCAGCGGACGACGGTGGCCGAGTGAATGCCATTGTCATACACGGACCATTTGCCGCCATACGGGAATGAACTGCCTTGTTCGCTCACGAAGATGACGAGCGTGTTGTCGGCCTGTTGGGTGTCGTCGAGAATGTTCAGCAAGGACCCGACTTGCGAGTCGAGCGAGGAGATTTCCCCATAATACGCGGCCAGTGCGGTACGCGTGGTTTCATTGTCGTGTAGATACGGCGGCACGGTTAACTTGGCCGGATCGTAAAGATCCTTGGGGCCGCGATCCCACGGGGCATGCGGATCGTTCGAGGCAAACACGGCCAGCCAGGGTTGCTTTTTATCGCGGGTCACAAATTTGGCAAACGCGGGGAAGTTGTCCTGATCGGCACTGATGTTTTCAAACGGGAAGGAGGCTCGTGGGTTGATATGCGTCTTGGCTTGAAGTCCGACCCGATAGCCGAGTGCCTTGAAATAGGTGAACATGCTCTTGGTGCCATCATACACGTGGGTATGGTTGGGATAGGCTCCGGAGCGGATGCAATCGAGTCCGGTATACAGCGCATGGCGGGTGGGGGAGCAGGTGGTGGCGGAATTGAACATGTTGCGCAGCCAGACGCCTTCGCTGCGCAACTGGTCGATGTGGGGTGTTTTCACATCGGAATTGCCCGTGAAACCCAGATCGCTCCAGGTCAGATCGTCCGCCACGATCAAGAGAACGTTGGGCCGGGGTGCCGTGATGGCTGCGAAGGTGCTGCTCAGTAGGCAGAGCGATGTTGCGATAAGAGTGATTTTGTTCATTGCTTTCCTTTTATTATTTGTGTTTATCACTTTTCTTTTCTGATTTTCCTTTTTCGAGGGGCCACGGGCGGACGCCGACGCGCTCGGCCCAGCTATCCCACAGCGCGGCCATCTCTTGGGTGCGTTCGGGGTGTTTGGCCGCGAGATCGTGCATTTCGGTGCGATCGGCGGCCATGTTGTAGAGTTCCCATTTTTTGGGATGTTTGGAGACTAGCTTCCAGTCGCCGATGCGGATGGCGCGGTTGCCTTCGTGTTCCCAGAAGAGCGGTTGCTGGCGGTTGAGCGGCTTTCCGGCGAAGGCGGACACGAGGCTTACGCCCTCCATCGGCTGAATCGCCTGTCCGGCAAATTCGGTGGGATAGGAGGCGTTTGCGAGATCGACGCAGGTCGCCATGATGTCGATCAGGTGGGCGGGCTGCGCTTCGAGCTGGCCGTGGCGTTGGGCGGGAATTCCCTTTGGCCAGTGGGCAATCAGCGGGGTACTGATGCCGCCTTCATGTTCAAAATGCTTATATTCGCGGAAGGGGGTGTTGCTGACATTGGCCCAATCTTCGCCATAGGCGATATAGGTATCTGCCGGCCCAGGCATCACACCCTTGCCCTGGCGCACCGGATAGCCGTCGCGCGTCTGCTTGGGAATCATGCCCGTTTGGAGAACATCCTTGGCCAGCGGCTTGAGCGTGGGCGCGTCGGCGCGCGGTACGAACGGGCCGTTGCGCCCCAGTTTTTCCGCGCAGCCGCCGTTGTCCTGGAGGAAAAGGATGAGTGTGTTTTCGTATTGGCCGTTCTTTTTCAAGGTATCGACGAGCCGCCCGATGCCCTGGTCCATGGTGTCAAGCATCGCGGCATAGACCTCCATGCAGCGCGCCTCCCACGCCTTGTCGTCAACCTGGTCCCAATCGCCCGCCGTTGGCGTCACCTGCCAGCGCGGATCGAGCAGGCCGAGTTGCTTCATCTTCGCCACGCGGGCGGTACGAACCGCGTCGTAGCCGGCGTCATAGCGGCTCTTGTATTTCGCAATGTCGGCCTCCTTGGCGTGCATCGGCCAATGGGCGGCGGTGTAGGCCAGATAGAGAAAGAAGGGTTTTCCTGAGCTGGTTTTTTGATGGTCCGTGATGAAGCGCGCCGCGTTATCGGTGATGGCGTCGGTGTAGTAAAACTCCTTCGGCTGGTACTCCGGGTCGGACAGGGGCGAGATAAACTCGTTGTCCCGCGCCAGGGTGGCGGGATCGTAAAAGCTGCCTGCGCCCATAATCGTGCCATAGAAACGGTCAAAGCCGCGTTGCCGGGGCCAGTTGAAGCGGTCGGCGTCGCTTTTCGGTTTGGTTGCGGCGGTGACATGCCATTTGCCAGCCATGTAGGTGGCGTAGCCGGCGGATTTAAGGACCTCGGCCAGCGTGACCGATTTGCGGCTCAACTCCCCGGCGTAGGCCTCTCCGGCCTTCGTGCTCCATGCGTCCGTCATATGGCCAATGCCGACCTGATGGGCATAGAGCCCCGTCAGCAGGGAGGCGCGGGTCGGGCAGCAGCGCGCGGTATTGTAGAATTGCGTGAAGCGCACGCCCTCCTGCGCCAGCGCGTCGAGGTTCGGCGTGTTGATCTCGCTGCCAAAGCAGCCGAGGTCGGAATAGCCCACGTCGTCGCACAAAATGACGATGATGTTGGGTTGGGGTACGGCATAAGCGGCAGAGAGGACCAGGCCCGTCGCCAGGGAGAACAGTAGCTTTTTTGTTTTCATATTTTATAATTCCTTTTCTTTTCGACGGCTTTCCCCTGCATGACCACGGTCAGGTATTCAGGGTGTTCATCTTGGTTCCTGCGTTCCTGGTTGATTAGCCCCCACTACTATTGATGCATGCATATGAAGTGGACGAGAATGCCACGGCAAAGGGAGGCTTACCTTCATTATAGTTCCGACAAACAGCACAATAGTTTTCCGCAATAGGCGCCGTACCCCCGCAAGGGTCGAGCCGATGGGGTGTGCGCATCCCGTTGTCCCGCCAGCATCAACGATTGTCCTTTTATTGCTACCTAGTTAGGCGCTGGGATGGTAGTATGCCACACTATATTCAATAGATTCGTTTGGCGTCATCACGCGGGTGGACTGCGTTAAAAATAGAATTATCGAATTATTCCATGGAGGCATCATGGTTCAGGTTTTGGACAGCGCTCTTTATTTCGGATCCCAGGGGTTTCCGATCGCGGTATCCAGGGAGGGTTCTGCCCGGACATCCAGCGCGTGGCCCGACTACACGGAAATCGAGCATACCCATACCTTCTGGGAGCTGGTGATTGTTCTCGGCGGGCAAGGGATGCATTGCCTTGAGGGCCAATCGTTTCCGGTTAGCGCCGGCGATGTTTTCGTGCTTCAGCGACAGCAGAAGCACTATTTTTACGACATGCACGACGTGGAGCTCGTGAATGTCCTCTACGATCCCAAGCGACTGGGGATGGCCGAAAGCGAACTGCGCAAGCTTCCCGGCTACTGCGCATTGTTCATGCTGGAGCCGCAGCACCGGAAGTACCACCGTTTTTCAAGCCGCCTCCACCTCCAGCGGTTGGAATTGGCCCATGCCGAACAGGTGGTCCACAAAATCGATTCCGCCTGCGGGGAGCGCGAAGCCGGCTGGGAAATAACGGCAGTTACCTTCCTGCAGGAGCTCATCATCTACCTGTCGAAATGCTATGCCTCTTCCGATTCGACGGACGCGGCATCCCTGTTGCGCATCGCCAATGTAATCGGCTTGCTGGAAAACGAATACGACAAGCCGTGGACCCTCGACGACCTTGCCAAGAGGGCGCACATGTCCCGCGGTAACCTCATTCGCGTCTTTCGCAATGCAACCGGCGAAACCCCGATTGAATACCTGATTAGCATTCAGCTGCAACGCGCGGCGGACTTGCTGCGCCTGACCGATCATTCGATCACGGAAATCGCCTTCCTGGTCGGATTCAAGGACAGCAACTATTTTTCGCGCCTGTTCCGCAAACGGATGAAGGTGTCCCCGCGGGAGTTCAGGATCGCCTCCCTTTGATTCACCCCCCGGTCCGTTCGAAGAATATTCAACGCAAAGTTGCCGAGTTGTCAAAGTTCGCAGAGCAGTGCCTTTGCGCTCCTTGGCGTTCTTAGAATCTTTGCGTTGAGGTAGTTAACTCGTTTTCTCCGGTTTTTATGAATAGATCAGGCTAGGGCGCTGATGGCGGGGATGATAGGGCGGGGTGCGCCCCGATGGGTGTTAAACTATTGTGCTGTTTTTTAGTACCATAGTGAAGGTGGCAACCGGCCCGGTATGCGATATTTCAGTTGCCAAATCGCCAATGGGCATTGCCTCGGGACGGGTTGCACCAGTCAGGGGCGGTAGCCAAAGATAGCCCATCGGTCTTGAAGATACGGTTTAAAAGGGAAGCGACACCAACGCGGAGCACAAACGCATGCAAGCAATACTACGGACGTCATTCATCATGATCTGGCTAACCGCCACCCACGCATTGGCCTACGAGGTGTGGATGAGCACGGCCGGCGCAACAAAGGACGCCGCCCTCTATCCAGAGCAATGGAGCACCGTGGCTCCCCAGATCAAGGGCATGAACGATAGCCGGGCGAAGCCCGATGTGGGCGTCACGCCGACGGAGGACCAGTGGAAAATCATCTATGACCAGTTCACCAATCTGGAAGGCGCCTTTGTCCCGATGGCGCGCAGCTATTTTGGCCCGCTCGTCCATCCCGGCGTCACATTGGAGCAGGCGGTGGATAGTCGATTCGATGTGGAGGCCACCTACGGCTACAAGGTCCAGAACATCATGATCTACAACAATTCGGTGGGCGGCGTGGGCTGCACATGGACCTCCGAAGAGATCCAGCAGATGCGCGACTATCTCGATGCAACCGGCCATGCGGACGTCGGCATCTTGTGGAATGCGCGCGCCAATACCGCGGCCAATCGCGACCGGCTGCGCGAAACGACGATTGCGGGGGTACTGATAGAGGGGGCCGGAGACCGCTGGTTTACCAACGATGGCGATCGCCAAGGCCTGCTGAAGTGGCTCTGTTCGGATCCGGCAGTGACCAACAAACCCGTTATTTTCCAGGTGCCCAACGACGGCAATGGCTATGCCGGCATGCGGCATCTGCTCCAATGGCTGGGCAGCACCTTCATGGATTATGAATTCATGCGCAGCTCACGGTACACGTTTATGCCCATCACCTACGGTTCGATGGTCTTTCAGCCGGAGCTAACCTCTCCCACGCACTACGCCGATACGATTACCGGCGCAACGCTCTCCATGATCGAGCAGCGCGATCTGTTTGAAGGACGGCTGGCGGTGATGCCGACGGTCGCCGATGCGTACAGCTTTTATCGCAACAACGAACCCTTTTTCGGCGCGCTTCCGGATCAGTATGTCGCCCTTGGCACCACCACCGTCACCATCCCCTTCAGCGTAAACGATCTGGAGACCTCCGCCGCTGCGCTGACCGTGGGTGGAAGCTCGTCCAATACCGTATTTGTGCCCAATTCAGCCCTCGTTTTTGGCGGAGGCGGCGCGGCGCGTACATTGACCGTCACGCTGAATCCCGCCCTGACCGGATCCACCACCATCAACCTATCGGCCTCCGACGGAATTTTAACGGGGTCCGCATCCTTTCAACTGATCATCGGCAGCGCACCGTCCATCACCGCCGTGGCAACCGGCCTGATCAACAGCTCCAATACCTGGGCACATGCCGCGCCGGTGGACGGAGATGCGAATCGCTGGCTGACCGGCAACAAAACCCTGAGCCTTTCCACCAATGCCGAAACCTTTTATGGCCAAACATTGGTGGTCGAGACCGGCGGAAAAATCCAGCCCAACATCGTCGAGGCAACCTTGCGACTGAACCGACTAGTATTGAATGGCGGCACTATAACCACCACATCCAGCAAGGGGCTGATGATCGATTTAAGTGGTGACCAATGCATCCTGAACAGTGGCATCCTGAAATCGGGCGGCACTAGCAGTCTCAGCAACAAGTGTGTCCGCTTCACGAATGGGTTTTTGGCGGGCAGCGGCACCATCAATATCAACGGGGTAGATAACAGCGGTACGACAATCGAGTTTCAGCCGACCATCGACACCACCGGGTTTGACGGAACGTTCGATGTTAGTTCCTACGGCATTCTGGATCTGCCGCCCGTCGGAACGGCCACCTTCGGCATGTCCCTCTCCGGCACCGGAAAATATGTCAACGACGCGAAGGTATATCTGACTTCGCTGGTAATCGACGGCACCTCCATCGCCCCCGGCACCTATACTTATGCCAATTTCACGACTGCGCAGAAGGTGTTTATTCTAAACGGTGGAGGAACCATTACCGTAAGCAGCGGCAATACGCCCCCGACGCTAACCCAGCTTTCGAACCTTACCCGTGACGAAGATGCTGTCGTTACTCGATCCCCCGTTGTGGCCGATGCCGAAACCGCGGCGGGAAACCTGGTGCTGAGTGGCTATTCCTCCGACCAGACCCTTGTCCGCAACGAAAACATTGTTTTTAGCGGAACCTCCTCCAATCGTACGATCAAGCTCACGCCGGAAACCAATCAGTACGGAACCGTGACCATTACCTATTTCGTCAGCGATGGATATGCAAGTACCACCCGGTCATTCAACTACACAATCAGACCGATCAACGATACGCCGACGATCACCGATCCGCTGAACCGCAAAACCCATCCCGGCTACACCCTGACGGTTCCATTCGCCATCAGCGACGTGGAGACCCCGCTCGCCGCGCTGGATCTCGTCATCACCTCTTCCAACCAAGCCATCGTTCCGAATTCCGGGTTCGCGCTCAGCGGCAGCGGAGCCGACCGGATTCTGACCTTCACCACCGCACCGGCCACCATCGGCAATACGACCATTACGCTGGTGGTGAGCGACGGCGCGCTTTCGGCTACCAACTCCTTCCTGCTCACGGTGAGTCCGTATGTCGCCGTGACCGCCGTTGCCAACGGATCGATCAACGATCCGGCCACTTGGGGTGGCGTGCTTCCCGTCGCCGGCGACACCACCAATTGGCTGAGTGGAACCCGCACCATCTCGCTTCCGAGTGACTCGGTAACCTTCCACGGCGATGTGTTTGAAATCCAGACCGGCGGCACCTTCAATCCCGGAGTGCCGAGTGCCGTATTTAATTTAAACAACATGGTGCTGAACGGCGGCTCCATCGTCTTCAACAACAGTGCCTCCATCATCTTTGATTTCGGGGGAGACCAATGCACCTTCAACAGCGGCACCATCAAGTCGGGGACGAGTGATGGTCGAAATGTGAAATTCCGGGATGGCGCGCTGCTAGGTTCCGGCTCGATCAATATCACCAGCATGGATACCTCCGGCGCGTATTTCTCCTTTGTGGAGATTGAATCCACGATGAATACCGTAGCCTTCACCGGCACCTTTAACGTGAACACCTATGGCATGCTGAATCTGGGAGAAATTCTTCATAACAGTGCTTCGTTCGGCGTACGCGTGACCGGCACCGGCCGCTATTACATCAATGCGGACGTCGCGCTGACATCGCTGGTGCTCGGAACAGATACCATTCCGCCGGGAACCTATGTTTATGAAGATTTCACCGCCTATCAGAAGACCTTCCTGATCGAGTCCGATTTTGGCGGCAGCATCACCGTGGTCGGCGACAACACAGCGCCGGTACTGGCGAATATCACCGATAAAACGGTGGACGAATTGGCCACGCTCAGCTTCACGGCCACCGCGACGGATGCCGACGTTCCGGCGCAAACGCTGACCTTCAGCCTGGATGCCGGCGCCCCGGCGGGCGCGGGCATCACCAGCGGCGGTCTCTTCTCCTGGACGCCGACCGAAGCGCAGGGGCCGGGCTCCTATTCGGCGACGGTGCTTGTGAGCGACGGAGAGGCCAGCGATTCGCAATCGTTTCAAATCGTGGTCAACGAGGTGAACGCGGCTCCGCAGATCAGTGCCGTTGCCGACCAGGCGACATTCATCAACCTGCCCACAGCGCCCATTCCCTTCGCGGTGTCCGATTCCGAAACAGACGCCGGCTCGCTCGTTTTGGCAGCCAGCTCATCCAATCCCGCGCTGGTGCCGGAAACCCATATTATCCTGGGGGGAAGCGGCAGCAACCGCACGGTGAAGATCATACCCGCCATCGACCAAACCGGCCAGGCAACCATCACGTTGCAGGCCAGCGATGGCGTTTTGGTTACGGAGCAGTCGTTTTTGCTTACGGTCTCCGAGCCGTATGAAGTGGTCGAGGAGTGGAATTTCACGGGCGGCTCGCTCCTGTCTGAAAATGGCGTGCCGACCACGATGTTGAACACGGGCAACGTGGATATTCCAGGGGATGACCAATTTACGGTCACCCGGGGGGATGGATCCGGCGGGGCCATGTCGTTGACCAGCGTCTCGCCCGCCATGACCGCAGCCAATACAACGACCTTGTCGCTGTCGGTGACCTTGAAGGAGTATGATTTTAGCTTCGGCAATGACCAGGCCTTTACCGTGGCGTTTCGGCAGGGAACCGTGGCCGTGGCGCTTTTGCGGTTCGATGCCACTCCCGGGGTGGGCACGCAGATTAACAATAGTGGCTCCATTGTGGCGGGAACGGTGCTGAATGCGGCGAAGTCGACGACGCCGCTGACGTATGGCCTAACGCTGGACTTTGCGGGCGGCAGCAACGGCAAGGGTTCGTACACCTATTGGGTGGGAACCCCTTCCAGCGACGGATCGACCTGGTACCAGCGCGCTGCGGCGCACACCGGAGACATCGACCTGTCGATGGTGGCGATCGACAATGCGCAGCTGAGAATCGCAAACCATGCCGCCGGCGACTTCTTCACGCTGGACCAGATCCAGGTCAGCCGACACATAAAGATGCCGATGTCGTATGGCCTCTGGATTGACCTGCACCCCGGATTGGGCACCCAAACGAACCGGACGGATAATATGGATGGCGATGCGCTCAACAACCTGTACGAGTATGGCCTGGGAGGCAATCCATCGGTCGTCGACAACGAGCTCCTGCCGACGTACCGCGTTTCAAACGCGGGTGGAACCAGTTATTTCGAATATGCCCATCGCATGCGCCATGCCGAAGCCGGCGTTTCCTACCGGGTAGAGGTTTCGGACAGCCTGACGGTGCCGGACTGGACGACCACGGGTGTGGAGTTGGTCGGGGTCGAGGTCTTGGACGCCGATTTTAGCGTGGCTACCAACCGCGTCTCCACGGCGTTGAAAAACGACCAGTTTATCCGGTTGATTATTGAATAACGCGCTTCGCGCGATCCTGCCGAAGCTGCACCAGCGGCTGCAAAACGATTTGCCCGAGCCGATGGGCGTGATCGACTGCTGGCGCGAAATGTTCGCGATCGCCAAGGAAAAGGATCTCCGGCCGCAGAACGAATATGTGGCGTATAAGGGTGTCACCGAACCCGCACAAAGGGAAATGGCATGAAAGCGTTCGCGCCGGACTACCGGCACGTTGTCGGTGCGGCGTACAACCAGGAAGCAGGGCGTCAGCCTGCAAAAACCCGAGCCAAACCCTAAGATGGCATAAGACGCACAAGTAGCCTTGTCGGGGAGCGGGCTCCT
Organism: Pontiella sp.; assembly: GCA_041740875.1. Taxonomy (GTDB): domain Bacteria; phylum Verrucomicrobiota; class Kiritimatiellia; order Kiritimatiellales; family Pontiellaceae; genus Pontiella. The sequence continues at coordinate 53,671 of JBGSLE010000554.1, forward strand.
TTCAGGAAGCCCGCACTACACCGCTGGCCGGTTGGTTCGGTGATTTGTGGTGCGCGCTTCCCTCCGGGAGCGCGTCGGTTAAAATTGCATCCGGGGGAGCCTTGCCGGGGAGCGGGCTCCTTTCAGGAAGCCCGCACTACACCGCTGGCCGGTTGGTTCGATGGTTTGTGGCGCGCGCTTCCCTCCGGGAGCGCGTCGGTTAAAATTGCATCCGGGGGAAACAGGGGGCTGGAAAGCCCCCTCTCCGGAGTCCCGCCAAATACCATCTTCAAAATGAGTGTAGTATTTTCGCGCGGAGGCGCAGGTTCGCGCAACGTTGGGCAGCTCGGCATGCGGAATCGGAAAATATTATCATTATGGTAATATTTAGCGGTGATATCTATACGCAGTATCAAAATAAGTTATTCTTACATTTAAATTGCCGAATATAAATTCAGCTATATCCTGACTCCGTCTGCCGAGAGGCAAGGTTACGATGGTGTTTTTGGGAAACCAATCCCGGGCGTGGGAAATAGCAACACAGGATCCATAATGAAAAGGTCCGCAATGGTTTCATTGGTGCTGTGCGGCATGCCGTACCTGGCTGGCGCGGCCTACCACGTGGCAACGAATGGAGCCCATGTTCCGCCCTTTTCTAGTTGGGCGACGGCGGCCACCAATATCCAAGCGGCCGTGGATGCGGCGGTGGTGGGCACCACGGTGCTGGTGGCCGATGGGCATTATCTCCTCACCTCCGAAATCAAAGTCGACAAATCAATCACCATTCAAAGCGTAAACGGACCGGCGTCGACCATCGTTAACGGAAAGAGACGCGTTCGTTGTTTTAATGTGGGCAATGCGGGTTGGGCTTGTGTCATCAGCGGGCTAACCATTACCAACGGATACACGACAAGCTATGGCGGGGGAGTCTATTGCACGGGTACGAATCCGGTGTTCACGAACTGCGTAATAGCCGGCAACACGTCCTACTACGGCGGCGGGATGTATAACGGGACGGCGAACAACTGCATCATCAGCGGCAACACAGCCTACTATTACGGCGGCGGCATGAATGGCGGGACGGCGAACAACTCCGCCATCAGCGGCAACGCAAGCTACTACGGCGGCGGAATGTATAACGGGATGGCGTACTACAGCGCCATCCATGGCAACAAGGCTTGGTACGGCGGCGGAATGCTTAATGTGATAGCGGAAAACTGCACCATCAGCGGCAACACGGCCGACAAAGATGGCGGTGGAATTCATTCGGGGATGGCATACATGTGCATCATCAGCGGAAACACGGCCGTCAACGATGGCGGTGGCATGTATGGCGGGACGGCGGACAACTGCATCATCAGCGGAAACACAGCCGACAACGTCGGCGGAGGCATGTATGGCGGGACAGCGAATAACTGCACTTTCAGCGGTAACACGGCTAACGAAGGCGGTGGCATGTATGGCGGGACGACGAAAAACTGCACCATCAGCGGCAACACGGCCAAGAACGCTGGCGGAGGGATGAGCGGGGGAGCAGCGAACAACTGCATCGTCTGGTACAACGAGGCTTCTACGGGGAATGATCTGCGGTCCACCACCGCCCGCTACACCTGCTCCCCCGACGCGACGCATGGCATCAATGGATGCATAACCAATGCGCCGCAGCTGGTATCGGGCTCGCATATCGCTGCGAATTCGCCCTGCCGGGGCGCAGGAAGCATGGCTTACGCGATCTGGACAGACATCGACGGGGAGGCGTGGCTGAATCCTCCGTCCATGGGCTGCGACGAATACCATGGAAGCGTGACTGGGTTGCTTGATGTAGCTATTCAGAGCGGTGGCCATGTGGTCGTAGGCAATCCGGCACGGTTGTTCGCTGCCATCAACGGCGCTACCACGGGCCATATATGGGATTTTGCCGATGGAACCACCGCAACCAATGTTGTGTATCCGAAGCATACATGGAACATTCCGGGCTCCTATGCGGTGGTGCTGATTGCCTACAATGACTCATGGCCGGATGGCGTGTCGGCCACGCAAACGGTCTTCGTGACTCCTTCTATAGAGGCGGTTTCCGTGTATGTTTCCAAAGACGGCAACGATGTAAACGATGGGGCAAGCTGGGCTACCGCCAAGGCCACCCTCCAGGCGGGCATCGATGCCCAGCACTATGTTGGCGGCCTGGTGCTGGTGGGTGATGGAACCTATGCGTTGAGTTCGGAAATCATCGTCAACAAGGCAATCACCATTCAAAGCGTGAACGGACCGAATGTTACGATCGTGGATGGGAAAAGGTCCACCCGGTGTTTCAATCTCGGTTGGTATTCGTGCACTCTTAGCGGATTCACTATTCAGAATGGATATGTGGAATACTACGGGGGTGGGGTATATTGCAAAGATCGTTCGCCTGTTGTGACGAATTGCGTTTTACGGCGTAATGAAGCATGGTCCGCTGGCGGGGGCATGTATTATGGAACAGCGCGCAATGTTATAGTTGAGTCGAATGGTGCATGGTCGGGGGGTGAAGCGCGAGGTGGAGGGCTTTGCTTTAGTTATGTTGAGAATTCTATAATCAGCCGTAACGCGACTTCTGCACGGAGCGATTTTCAAGTGGTAAGTTATGGAGGCGGTTTATATAGGTGCACCGTCTACAACTGTCTGATTGCGGATAATGCCTCTTTGGCGGAATGCAAGTCCACTGATGGCGTCGTTACCGATGCCCGTGCCTGTGGAGGCGGAACATATGAATGCACCGTTTATAACAGCTTAATCAAGGGTAATAGAACATCCGCCTACAATGCCAACCTGCGTGGAACCGTCGCTTATTCAGCCTCTGCTTATGGAGGCGGAGATTATGGCAGCATTCTCCATAACTGCACAATTGCAGGTGGGAACAGCGTCTCGGCTTCCAGTGCACTAGGTTCTAATTATGAAGGTGGACCAGGTGTAGCATATGGCTCGCTCTACAACTCTATAGTTACTGATAAGGCCTACAATTTTTCCGCTCGCAACACTTGTTATATAAGTTTAGCGCATGACGTGAATGGCAACACCACCAACGCCCCCATGTTCGTCGATGCGGCGCACGGCGACTACCGCCTGCAATCCAGCTCGCCTTGCATCAACTGGGGCAACAATGCCTATGTGTCCGTCGGTTTTGACCTAGACGGCAATCCTCGCATGGTCGAAGGCCAGGTCGATATGGGCTGCTACGAATACCAGGGCCTGCTCGGTCCGCATGCCGACAACAACGGGAACGTCCTGCCCGACGCATGGGAACGCCTGCATTTCGGCCGCGCCATCGATCCAAACTTGATATGCGCAAACGGCCTCAACCCGGTCATGGAAGCCTACATCGCAGGCATTGATCCGAACGATCCTAACAGCTTCTTTGCGGTCTCCTTGCCCGTTGAAACGCAGTCAGGAAACACAGTGCAGTGGCCAAGCACCGAGGGGCGTTACTACAGCGTGTATTGGAGCACCAATTTGATGCAGGGCTTCAGCCCCATGAAATGCGACCTCCCGTATCCGGTGAACAGCGTCACCGACCTGGTGCATGGCGCCAGCGCCCAGGTGTTTTACAAAATGCGCGTATCGTTGGATCCATTGCTTCCGGACGGCATGGTTCTCATTGTCGCCGACACCAACGGCGGCAACGACCCCGATTTCGGCGCCTATTCGCTGGCGGTGCCGGAGGCCTTTTTCATGGACGCCACCGAAATCGCCTGGGAAACGTGGGTGGAGGTGCGGGACTGGGCGGTGACCAACGGCTACGCCTTCGCGAATGCGGGCCAGGCCAAGGCACCCGGTCATCCGGTGCATAGCATCAACTGGTTCGACTGCGCCAAGTGGTGCAACGCCCGCAGCGAGATGGAGGGCCGGACGCCCTGCTACACCGTGGGCGGCGCAACCTACCGCACGGGCGATTACGAGGCCTTCACCGACCATGGAGCCAACGGCTACCGTCTGCCAACGCGGGTTGAATGGGAATACGCCGCGCGCGGCGGGTTGTCCGGTAAGCGCTTCCCGTGGGGCGACACCATCACCCACTCCAACGCGAACTATCTCGCATCCCATGTTTTCCCGTATGATGAAAATCCGGTCGAGGGCTATCATCCAGCCTACAGCAACGGAGCGGAGCCCTATTCGGCACCGTGCGGCAGCTTCCCGGCCAACGGCTACGGCCTGCACGACATGGCCGGAAACATGTGGGAGTGGTGCGACGATGTGACGGGCGTTGGCCGCCGCGCGCGCACTAGCGGGG
>JBGSLE010000555.1:0-3064 GCA_041740875.1 Pontiella sp.
GTCGCTCGGCGGCGTCAGGATCTTGTAGGCCACGAACACGACGAAAAGCGTGAAGGCAACCCGGCCGGCTTTCTTGAAGTCGAACACCGGCCGTTTCCTGTAGGTTCGCTTCATGCGTGGGAGATGGGGTGGGAGGGTGAAAGTGTTAAAGGGTGAAAGGGTGGAGGGAGCTATTCTTCGACCGTCGGTTCGGGCTGTGCTTCAACTTGCTCCACCGGGGCTTTCTTGAAGAAGCGGCCAATGTTCCAGTTGCGGTCGGCGTCGCGCCAGGAGAGGAAGAGCATGGCGGTGATCAGTAGGATGGCGAAGATGTTGACCAACGTGCCGATTACCTTGGGATGGACTTTGCGGCGGGTGATCCCCTCCCACAACGCGAAGCAGATATGCCCACCGTCGAGTACCGGCAGCGGCAGCAGGTTGAGCACGGCCAGGTTGATGTTGATGAAGCGGATGAGGCCAAGGGCGTTGATGATGCCCCATTTCAAGGCAAACCAGATCATGGTGAAGATCGCCACGGGGCCGCCAAGGCCGCCCGCGGCCTGCTTGGCTTCGCCCTTGGTGGTCAGCGCCTTGAGCAGGCGGAAGATGGAGGAGGCGTCGCTTTTTACCTGTTCGACGGGATTGCCGGAGAGGCTCCACGGCATGGAGAGCGCGCCGCCGAAAAAGATGCCGATCATGGCGCGGTCGTTGGTCTCGTCGTAGGCGGGGGTGACGTTGAGGATCATCGGCTCGTTGCCGCGGATGATGCCGATCGGGATTTCCCGGTTGCCGTTTTTCTGGATGGTTTCGCTGAAGTGGCCGGTACCCTGCACCATGTTTCCGTCGATGCTCACGATGATGTCGTCCGCCTGGAGTCCGGCCGCCTCGGCGGCGCCGCCGGGCACCACTTGCTGGATCTGGCAGGGCGCGGCCGGGGAGATGCCGTCGATCAGGATTTCGCTGGTTTCGGGTTTGTTGACCGCCACGGAGATGGTTCGTTCGCCTTCGTCGGCATGGTGAACCGTCAGCTCCGCGGCCTTTCCGGTGCCGCCGCCGAGCAGGCATTCCACGCGGGTTTCATACCAGCTTTTTACGGGGTTCCCGTTGACGGCCTTGATCTGGTCGCCGGAGCGCAGGCCGGCCGCATAGGCGGCGCTTTCCGCCGAAACGTCGGCGATGAACACGCCGTTTTCGTCGACGATCCCGCCATCCGGCGCAAAGTAGACGATGGTGGCCAGGACGAACGCAAAGGCGATGTTGCAAAGCGGGCCGGCGAGGGCGACGGCAATCTTTTTCCACGGGGAGATGTCGGGGAGGGTTTTGCGGTCGGTCGCATTGTCGCCCTGGACCTTTTCCATGCCTTCGGGGTCGAGCTGGGGGAGCGAGACGTAGCCGCCGATGGGAAACGCGCCGATCTTGTAGACGACGCCGCCGACCTCTCTTTTCCAAATGGCCGGCCCCATGCCGATGGAGAAGGCTTCGACCACCAGGCCGCATTTGCGCGCGACGATGAAGTGGCCCCATTCGTGGACGAAGATGGTGATGCCGAAGAGGAAAAGCATCATGGCGACGATGTAGATAATCTCAAGCATGGACCGATACCTCGGGTGGAAAGCCGGCTAGGCGAGCGCGAATTTAATGTAGATGTAGAGCAGGGGGGAGACGAAAAGGATGCTGTCGATCATGTCGAGGATGCCGCCCAGGCCATAGACCATGGTGTTGGAGTCCTTGGCGCCGACCGCGCGCTTGAAGACCGATTCGACGAGGTCGCCCGCGGTTCCGACGAGCGGGAAGAGGATGCCGAGCGCCAGTGCGTCCAGGAGGGAAAAATCGAAGGCGCCGAGCTTGCCGCCGGAAACGGCCCACCAGATAAGATTGGCGGCGAGGCAAAAAACGATTCCGCCCACCAGGCCTTCCCAGCTTTTCTTCGGCGAAATGACCGGGGCGAGGCGGCGCTTGCCAAACCGGGTGCCGATGAAGTAGCCGCCGGTATCGGCGACTTTCATGGCGACGATCAGGTAGAAGCCGGCGTAGGCGGGTTCGGCGGGATTGCCGCTGAGGAAGATCCGGACGAAAAAGCTCCAGAGGAATGGGACGTAGAGGAAGCCCAGCAGCGTGCCGAGGCAGTTGTCGAGTCCTTCGCGCATGTTGCGGTAGGCCAGGATGCGGAAGAAGATGGAGACGACGACCACCAGCATGGCCGACCAGAGCAGGGTGTCCGGCGGGAAATCGGCCAGGATGGATTTTTTCTCTTCGAGCATGCAGAACCAGGTGGCGGCCACGAAGACAAGGCCGGACGCGGTACCCCATTTTTTCGAGGCTTTCAGCCCGCCGGCCGCCAGCAGGTTGTAGAATTCCCAGGTGCCTATGCCGCAAATGGCCAGCAGCGAAAGCAGGCAGAGGACGCTGCCGGACGGCACGATGTTCATGAGTACGCCGAGCACCAGGGCGATGGAGGCGCCGATTATGATCCGTTTTTTATCCATAGAGGGTTCCGGCTAGGTTTTTTCGACGCCGCCATACCGCCGGTTGCGGCCGTTGAACGCTTCCAGGGCTTGGAAAAACTGCTCTTCGCGGAAGTCGGGCCAGTAGGTGTCGGCAATGTGGAATTCGGCATAGGAGAGCTGCCAGAGCAGGAAGTTGCTCAGCCGCAGTTCGCCGCTGGTGCGGATCATCAGCTCGGGATCGGGGACGTCGGGCAGGTAGAGGTGGGCGGCGACCGTCGCTTCGTCGATCTTGGAGACGTCCAGTTCGCCCTTGACCGCCTTTTCGGCAATCCGTTGGGCGGCTTGGGCGATTTCGGTGCGCGAGCCATAGCTCAGGGCGACGATGAAGGTGCGGTCGGCGTAGTCTTTGGTGGCATCGATGGTTTTTTGCAACCGCATCCGGACGGGCAGGGGCAACCGCTCGAACTGGCCCATCACCCGCAGGCGGATCTTGTTTTCGTGCAGCTCTTCCTCGTAGGCGTTGAGCGAGGAGACCAGCAGTTTCATCAAGCCATCGACCTCCTGCGGCGGCCGTTTCCAGTTTTCGGTGCTGAAGGCGTAGACGGTGATGAATTCGACCCCGGCCTTGGCGGCGGCGC
>JBGSLE010000556.1:0-9362 GCA_041740875.1 Pontiella sp.
CAGCGAACTGAACTTTTTCCGCGGCGTGCTGGTGGCGGTGTTCGCCGGCATCATGAGTTCCTGCATGTCGTTTGCCTTCAAGGCGGGCGCACCGGTCCAAGCCGCCGCCGTCGAGCTGGGCGTTCCCCAGGTGCGCTCCAACATTCCGCTGCTGGTGGTGATTCTCTGGGGCGGGTTCCTGACCAATGCGCTTTGGTGCATCTACCTCGCCCTGCGCAACAAGAGCTTCAAGGACTACGCCAACCGGGAATCGCCGCGCCTGAAAAACTGGATGCTATGCGCCGCAGCCGGCACCCTCTGGTATTTCCAGTTTTTCTTCTACGGCATGGGCGAGACGCAGATGTGTTCGTACAACTTCGTGAGCTGGTCTCTCCACATGGCGTTCGTGATCGTTACCAGCAACGTGGTTGGACTGCTGGCCAAGGAGTGGAAGGGTAGCGGCGGCAAGGCAATGGCCTGGCTCTACGGCGGAACGGCGGTGCTGACCGTCGCCACCGGCATCATCGGCATCGGCAGCAGCATGGCCGCACATTGATCCTCGGAGGAACATGCAATGAAAAGAAGTGCGTTCAAAATGAAGCTCAAGCCCGGTTTCGAAGCGGAATACAAGCGGCGCCACGACACGATCTGGCCGGAGCTTTCGCGAAAGCTCGCGCAGGCCGGGGTGTCGGACTACTCCATTTTCCTGGATGGAGAGAGCCTGACGCTATTCGCCGTCCAGAAACTTTCGGACGGCAACACGGCCGCGGAACTACCCAAGGATCCGGTGGTGCGCAAATGGTGGAACTACATGGCCGACATCATGGAGACCAACGCCGACCACTCGCCCGTCTGCGTGCCGCTGGATGAAGTTTTCCACATGGATTGATGCAGAGCGTCGAAAGTCAAAGGTCTGAACGTCCAAGTTCGGCTCATGACCTCCGACTTCGACCTTCAGACCTTCGACCTTCAGACCAAAAACAACGAGATCCCCATGATTCCGAGAGAGCGTGTATTGCGAGCCTTCAAGCGCCTGCCAGGGTTGCCGGACCGCGTGCCGGTGCAGTTCGAGTTTTGCGCACAGCTTTACGAGCACTTTTCCAAAAAGCTGGGCATTCCGATGCACTACACCAAAAACATTTTCGAGGACGTCACCTACCGCATCAGCGGCAACGAAATCCGCACGGCGATGGGCTGCGACGTGGTCGTGACCGGTGCTGCGGAACCGGCCGGGTTTGCGCCGAGGAGATTTGAAGACGGCTCGTGGCTGAACGAATATGGCATGCGAATGAGGCAAGGCCCTATCTATGTTGAAATTGTCGAGCCTCCGCTCAAGCACGCCGAAACCGCCGCCGATGTCGCCGCCTACCGCTGGCCCGATCCGGACGCGCCGGGCCGCTATGCCGACGCCGAGGCGCTGGTGAAGAAATACAAGGACGAGTATGTCGTCATCGGCGATATCGAGGTCACCATTTTTTCGCTGGCGCAGACGCTGGTCGGCATGGAAAAGCTGCTGATGGATATGGCCTGCGAAGAGGAGTATGTGCTGCCGCTTTTCAAGGCCTGCGCCGATTTCCAAACGGAGATCGGGTTGCGCCTGATCGAACGCGGCGTCGATGCCATCTGGGTCGGCGACGATTTCGGCGGGCAGGATGGTTTGCTGATGTCGCCGACGATGTTCGAGGAGCAGCTCATGCCGCTCTACAAACAGATGATCGAGCGCTTCAAGGCCGCCAACCCGGACATTATTCCGATCCTCCACTGCGACGGCGCGGTCAGCAAGTTGCTGCCGCAGATCCGGGAAATCGGGTTCGAGGTGTTCAATCCCGTCCAGCCCGGCGTGCCCGGCCACGGCGTCAGGGAAATGAAGGACGGCTTCGGCAGCCTGTTTGCCTTTTGGGGCGCCATCGACCAGCAGTATCTGTTGCCGAAAGGCTCGGACATGGAGCTGGAAGCGGACATCCGGGAAAAGATCGCGGTGCTCGGCGCGGGCGGCGGCTACATGGTTTCGCCTGCGCACATCATCCAGAACGACGTTTCGCCGGAACGCGTCGAAAAATTCATCAGCCTTTGCATGCAGCACGGAAAATACGAATAGGTTCACAAAATGAAAACAAACGGATGGATCGCGCTGGCGGTTGCGGGGATGGCGGCATTTGCCAGCTCCTCACCGGGTGAACCGGGCATGGCGGTGGAACTGCGCGCCGATTACCGTACGAATCCGCTGGGTATCGACCGGCTGCCGCCCGCGCTGGCATGGAAAATGGAAGCGGGCACCGCGCAGAGTGCCTACCGGATCGTGGCGGCAGCCAGCGAGCAAGCGCTGATCGCGGGGAAGTTTTCATGGGACTCCGGCAAGTTGGATTCCGGGCTCAGCACGCAAATCCACTATGCCGGGCCGCTGCCGAAGGCGGGCGAACGGGTGTGGTGGCGGGTCAAGATCTGGGATGAAAAGGGCGCTGAGGGCGAATGGTCGCAACCGGCTTGGTTCGAGGCCGGGTTGCTGGACGAAGCGGGTTGGCAGGGGGCGCAGTGGATCGGTTCGAGCCAGGAGTACAAGGCTCCCGAGCCGGTTCCGGCGGAACGGATGGGGTCGTGGATTTCCGCCGCCGATAAAACCCTTGCCGTCAGCCGGTTTTTCGTGGATGTGAATCTGCCGGATAAGCCGATCGTGCGGGCGATGATTTATAGCGGAACCGATAAAGGCGGCTCGTTTCCCGTGGTAAACTTTGAGCAAACCGCGCCCTATTACCGTGCAGCTATGGAACGGGTCGGACGGCGCGCGGATGGCTTCGTCGATATGGCCCCGTATCTGTTTCCCGGCAAAAGCAATCGGATTGAGCTGCGGCTCAAGCAGCCGATCGCCAACGTCGCCTGCTCGGTCGGGGTGCATATCGTATTTGCGGACGGCACCGAAATGGCGGTGATGTCCGATTCCGCATGGAAGGCCGGTGCCGAAAAGGCGGTTGAGCCGGTCAAGGTGGTGGCACCGTATGGCGCGTCCAACTACAAGGTCGTGCGGCAATTTTCGCAGACCGAACTGCCGCCCGCCTGGTTCCGCAAGACGGTGGCCGTCCGCGACGGGCTGGTGCGGGCGCGGCTCTATTGCTGCGCGCTCGGCCAAGGCTTGGCCTATCTGAATGGCAAGCCGGTGGAGGAGGTTTTCTTCTCTTCGCCGCAGAGCGACTACGAGGAGTTTGGCTACTACACGACGCATGATATTACGGGGTTGCTGCGCGTTGGCAAAAATGCGCTGGCGGTGCTGCTGGATAGCGGCTGGTACCATGAAGTCGGCGGATTCGGCACGGTGTTTTCGTACGGGCAGCCGGGGCTCAGGGCGATGGTTCAGCTGGAGTATGCCGATGGCAAAACGGAGCGGATTCTGAGCGGGCCGGATTGGCAGTGGAAGGAAGGAGCGATTCGCGCGATCAATATCTATCGTGGCGAAAAGGTCGATTACCGGATGGACCAGACGGAATGGAAATCGCCGGAGGCTGGTTCGGGCTGGCAGCCCGCGCAACTCATTCCCCCGTGCACGCCGAAGACGGTCGCGATCGATGTGAATCCGGTGCGCGGCAGCCGCGAAATCAAGCCGATCCAATCGTGGCAGACGGGCGCGCAGACCTGGCTATTTGATATTGGCGAAACGACGCATGGCATCGTGCGGCTCCACATTAATGAAGCGGCGGGCAAGACGATCCGACTGCGCTATTCGGAATTTTGCGAGGACGGAAAATTCATGAACGTCCCGCTAAGTCACTGGCATTGTCATGGTGTTATGCAAAACGATGAACTGATTGCGGATGGAACCGCCCGCACCTATCAGTCGCAGTTTACCACGAAATCCTTCCGCTTCGTCGAAGTGAGCGGGTTGACCCGTCCGCCGCAACCAGGCGATTTGATTGCGATTGCGGTTCATACCGACGCCGAGGTGCTGACGACGTTCGAGTCATCCGACCCGATGCTCAACCGGCTCTATCAGAACGGCATCCGTACTTTTCAAAATTATGTCAACCATGTGACCGGCGACATTCCGCGCGAACGCTGTCTTTGGGGTGCGGAGTCGATCTATTCCATCGTACCGGCCACCTATTGTTTTGACTGGGCGCCCAACCACCGGCTGATGAATACGCTCTGGTGGACCGGGGTGATGACCAAAGACGGGATTCCCGGCAATATTGGTGTTGGAAAACGAATTACGACTATCACCAAATCGCTCATCTGGAGCGGTACGCCGGTTTTCCTGACCTCGCAGCTGGCCGAATTTTACGGCGATCCCGAGCCGATGAGCACTTTTTATGACAAGGCGCTTCATTTTGTCCGCTTCTTTGAAGGGACGGCGGAGGAGGCGGGTATTCCGACTCCGAACCTGCTGGCCGACCATGCCGCGACGCCCGATGTGCCGCGCCGGAAGCAGGATAGCGCATTGATCAACGCCATGTTCTTTTTCGAGATCCAAAACCGCTTCGCCCGCATGGCCGATTTCTTGGGGAAGACGGGCGATGCCGAACACGCCCGAGCCTATGCCGAAACCATCCGCGCCGCCGTGATGAAGCGGTACGATCCGGCGAAGCATACCTTCGGCAACGGAACGCACGACAGCCTCGCCTTGGCCTACGGGTTGATCGGCGATCCGGACGAAGAGAAGTCGCTGGCGGCTTCGCTGGTGGGCTACTACCGCGCCAACGGCCACCAGTTCGACGGCGGCTTCATGAGCTACGAAATCTATCCGATGCTCTCCAAATACGGCTATGTCGAGGACGCCTATGGAATGTTGGTGAATCCTACGTATGCCGGCCCGGCCTGGTCGGTGAAAACGTACGATGCCACCTCCTTCTACGAAGTGTACGCGCTCGACAAGGATCACCAGATGAAGGTCGGCCAAAACTTCATGGCCTTCGCCCACCCGACCGGCTGGATGGTCACCGACCTGGCGGGCATCCGTTACGTGCCGGAGGCTCCCAACGGCAAGCGGATGATCCTCGCGCCCAAGGTGCCGCGCTCCGGAAAATTGGATCGCGTGGCGGCTTCGCTCAAGACCCCGATGGGCACCGTGACGAGCGGCTGGAGCTACAAGGAAGGCGTTTTCGCGTGGAGCTTTACGGTTCCGGCCAACACCTCCGCCGAGGTGCATATACCTGCCGACGCCGCCGAATCCATCACGGGCACGGAGTCCATGAAAAAGACCGGCACGGCAACGGACGCCGTGATCTATGAAGCCGCTGCCGGAACCTATGCCGTGCAGAGCCGCCTCGCCCAGCGCCAAACGGTGGTCTCGGCCAAGGCCGCCATCCTGTCCGGAGACGAGACGGAGTGGCGGGTCGGCAAAGGCAGCGAGATGAAGGTGGATGGCGGGGTCATGACGGTTACGCGCGGCGACACGGCGACGCAGATGCTGACCACGAATCTTCCCGTCCTCCTGGGTCGTGGCGCAACGGTTTCGTTCCGCATGAAGAGCCCGGCGACCGGCAAGGGTGGAATCCGCATGGTCGCCAGGGTGGCGGGCAAGAACGTGGCCCGGAAATCGGAGTTTGATCTCGGCGCACCCAACGAATGGAACCGCTATGCAATTCCCATCGCGGCGTTCGAGGGCACGCCAGCCAGCCTGTGGATCGAACTGATTGGGGTCCCGGAAGAGATGCTCTTTTCCGAAATCACCCTGGAGTCGGGAGCGGACGTGCTGAAGCAGTGGAGTTTTAAACCAGGGGAAGGGAAGAAATGAAGATCGGTTTGTTTTCAATCGGGCTGGACACCTACTGGGCTCAGTTTGACGGACTGCTCGACAACCTGAACGGATATCATGCGCAGATCCGCGACCGGATCGGCGCCATGGGCGTCGAGGTGGCGGATGCGGGCATGGTGGACAACGTCGGCAAGGCGTCGGCGGCGGCCTCGCTGTTCCGGCAGGAGGAGGTCGAGGTGGTTTTCCTCTTCATCTCCACCTATGCGCTTTCATCGACGGTTCTGCCGGTGGTGCAGAAGGCCAAGGTGCCGGTGGTGATGCTCAATCTCCAGCCGGTGGCGCAGCTTGATTACGCCAAATTCAACGCGCTGGGCGATCGCGGCAAAATGACCGGCGTCTGGCTGGAGCATTGCCAGTCGTGTTCCGTGCCGGAGCTGGCCAGCGTCTTCAACCGCGCCGGGATTGATTACCATGTCGTGACCGGCTACTTGCAGGAGGACGCCGCTTGGGCCGAAATCCAAGATTGGGTGGACGCCGCGAAGGTCGTCGCCGGCATGCGCGAAAACCGCGTCGGCGTGCTCGGCCACTACTACTGCGGCATGCTCGATGTCTATAGCGACATGACCCAGCAATCGGCCGTTTTCGGCAACCATTTCCAACTGCTGGAAATGTGCGAACTGGTGGAGTTGCGCAAAACGGTGACCAATGCGGAGGTCTCCGCCAAAATCGCCGAATTCGGCGCACAGTTCGACATTGCCCCCGAGTGCGAAAAGTCCGAACTGGAGCGGGCGGCGAAAACGTCCGTCGCGCTGGATAAGCTGGTGGCCAAACACAACCTCGGCGCGATGGCCTACTATTACGAAGGGGTCGGCGAATACGAAAACATCGTCACCTCCATCATCGCGGGCAACACGCTGCTAACCGGACGCCATATTCCGGTGGCGGGCGAGTGCGAAATCAAAAACGTGCAGGCGATGAAGATCATGGATCTGTTCGGGGCGGGCGGATCGTTCTCCGAGTTTTATCTATCCGACTTCGTGGACGACGTGGTCTATCTCGGCCACGACGGCCCGGCCCATTTTGCGATTGCCGAAGGGCGCGTCGGACTGGTGCCGCTGCCGATCTATCACGGCAAGCCGGGCAAAGGCTTATCGATCCAGATGACCGTCCAGCACGGGCCGGTGACGATTCTTTCCGTGGTGCAGCGCGGCGATGGCACGCTTTTCCTGCAAGTGGCCGAAGGCGAATCGGTGCCTGGGCCCGTCTTGCAGATCGGCAACACCAACAGCCGCTATCAATTCAGTATCGGCGCCAAGGGCTTCATGAACGACTGGTCCAAGGGCGGCCCGGCACACCACTGCGCGATCGGCGTCGGACACATCGCCAGCAAGATCGAAAAGCTGGGGGCCTTGTTGGGTATTCCGGTCAATCGGATCTGCTAGGAGTTTAGAAAAAACAAACCAACCATTTAACACGAAGGCACCAAGCACACCAAGCATCGGTAATATTTCTGAAAGCAGGATTTAGCGATCGTTATGCCTCAGTGTTAAAAGAATAAAATGCACATGTTGTTTTTATGGCGTCCGTGAAGGGGGCTGCCGCTGGATCCATGGCCCCGCCGGGCGGGTGCATGGGCAAGGCTAGAAAAAGTCGATCAACCCTTTTTGCATGGCGATGCGCACGGCGGCGGTCAGGCTGTGGACGTGCAGCTTGGTGAAGATGCGGCGCAGGTATTGGTCGACGGTGCTGTAGCTGACCTCCAGCGCAGCGGCCACCTCCGGCCGGGTGCGCCCGTTCGCAAGCATCTGCAACACCTTGGCCTCCTGGTCCGAAAGCCGGTTCGATTCGTCGGCGGACGGGGCCGGTTTGCGGAAGGTTTCGAGGATCATGCCGGCGATTTGCGGATCCAGCGGCGTGCCGCCGTTCTGCAAATCGTCGAGCATTTGCAGGATGCGCGAAGCCGAGCTGGTCTTGACCAGGTATCCGGAGGCGCCGGCCTGGAGCGCGGCAAAGACCTTTTCGCGGTTGGTGAAGGCCGTGAGCACGAGGATGCGGGCGTCCGGCCAGCATCTCCTCAATCTGCCGATGCCTTCGATGCCGCCCATGCCGGGCAACCCTAGGTCGAGCAGCACGAGGTCGACCTCCGTGCCCGGGTTTTGTTCCGTGGCGGCGAAGGTCTCTTCCAAGCTGGAAAAGGAGCCCTTGCACACATAGCGGCCGCTGTCTTCCAGGGCTTCGCGGATCGATTCGCGGTAGATTTCGTGGTCTTCGACCAGGATGATGGAGCAGGTAGTCTTCATGGTTGCCGGATCGTGGTTGCCTGCCGCAGCGGCAGCTGGAGGTTTTGCTTTTTTCAGGGGTAGCATTCATCCCGCCGGTTTTCCATTTAAAGTTTAAACTTTCATCGCCATGG
Organism: Pontiella sp.; assembly: GCA_041740875.1. Taxonomy (GTDB): domain Bacteria; phylum Verrucomicrobiota; class Kiritimatiellia; order Kiritimatiellales; family Pontiellaceae; genus Pontiella. Next base: position 8,076 of record JBGSLE010000556.1, read on the forward strand.
CAATCATACTATACGGCTAGGCATGGCATCCCTGTCCACGCACCTTCTACTTCCCGCCCTCTGCGCCGCGGCGCTCCTGGATGCCGGGGCGTCCAGGTTCGACCAGTCCCTGCTGGAGCGCGTCTCGCCGCATTGGCGGGAGATCCAGCGCGAACTCGCCTCCACGCGGGAGGGGCTTGGCCCACTGCCGGCGATGCCGGTGGAGGATTTTGGGGGAACGGGCGGCTACCAGACCAAAACCATCGTGGACCGGCCCGAACCCTCCGAGGAACAGGCGGAGATCGAGATTTTCTGGGGCGCGCCCGCCGGGGTCGATCTCGTGGTGCTGGTGCCGGCGCGCAACTATGACGAGCTGGGCCTGGATCCCCAATACCGGATGCCCGAGGATTTCACCGTCGAGCTGCTGGATTCGGCGGGGAACGCGATCCGGACCGTGGCCCGGGAGCAGGATGCCTGGTCGCACCCGGCGCGACGGGGGCATCCCTTCTACTATGCACTGGATGCGGCCACCCCGGCCAGCGGGCTACGCATCCGGATCGAGCGCCAACACTATTATGCCGAACGGCCCGCCTACGGGCGGCGCATGGCATGGGCGGAAATCCTCTGCTTTTCAGGCGAACGGAACGTGGCCCTGGGCGCCGAGGTGCGGGCACCCGCCGCAGACATTCCCCTGCATTGGAAATGGAACTCCGCCTTCCTGGTCGACGGCCAGATCCCCCTCGGCCTGCCCGAACAGCCGGATGCCCGGCTGCAAAACATAGGCTGGCTCTCAAAGGCCTGGAAATCGAGCGACGAGACGGTGTGGATACGGCTGGATCTGGGGAGCACCCGTCAGATCGATGCCGTGCGCTTCTTCCCGGCCTTGCGGCCGACCTCCGACCGCGTGCCCGGTTTCGGGTTTCCCCGTCGCTTCCGGATCGAGGTGTCGGAGAGCGGGGAGCCCGGAAGCTACGCCACCGTGTGCGACCGCACCGGCAAGGATGTTGAAAACCCCGGGCACAACCCGGCCGTGTTCCGCTTTGCGCCCTGCAAGGCGCGCTTCGTCCGCATCCAGGCCAGCCGCTTGTGGAAGATTTCGGACTTTTATCCGGCCTTTCTTGCGTTCAGCGAAATCCAGGTGCTCGAAAACGGACGGAACCTGGCCCGGGGGGCGGCGGTCGCGGTCAGCGAACAGGCGGGCACCATCAAGGCGGTCGGACAGGTTAACTGGAGCGATGCGGCGCTGACCGATGGCTGGGGCGCGCAGGGGCTCCTCGTGGATGAACGGACGTGGTATGGCCTGCGCGC
>JBGSLE010000557.1:0-7472 GCA_041740875.1 Pontiella sp.
CTCCGCGACTCCGCCGCCGACCGTACGCTGGTGCGCGGCGGGGATCTTAAGGCGATTTTGCAGGAGCTTGCCGAAAAATATGATGTGATGCATCTGCTCTGCGAAGGCGGCGGAACGCTGGCGGCGGAACTGGCCGAGGCGGGACTGGTCGATGAATTTGCCTTTTTCATCGCACCCAAGCTGATGGGCGCGGACGGAATCGCGAATTTTTCTAAGGCCGGCGGGTTGGTGGCCGATGCGCTGCGCGTGGAGTTCGTTTCCGTGGAGCGGCTGGGGCAGGATATTTTGATTAAAGCAAAACCGGAGGTTTAGGATGTTTACAGGAATCGTACAGCGGCTGGGGCATATCACCGACATTCAGATGGAAGGGACGGCGGGGCGGATCACGATGGTGCCGAACCGGCCATTCGACCGGCCCATCAAGCTGGGCGACAGCATTGCGGTGAATGGAACCTGCCTGACCGTGGCCGCGATGGCGGGCGAAAAGCTGATGTTCGACGTGTTGGGCGAAACCTTCGCCAAAACCAACCTTGGCGAGAAGGCCCCGGGCGACTTGGTCAACCTGGAGCAGGCGCTGGCGCTCGGCGATACGCTCGGCGGTCATATCGTGACCGGGCATGTGGACAACACCGGCACCGTGGCGAAGATCGAACAGGTCGGCCGCGATTGGAAGTTTACCGTCGAATGCCCGCGCGACATGCAGATGCTGATGGTCTACAAGGGCTCCATCGCCATCGACGGCATTTCGCTAACCGTGGCCGAGTTGACGGACGCGGGTTTCATTGTTTACATCATCCCGCACACGATCCAGGAGACGGACATGCAGCAGTTCAAGGTCGGGACGAAGGTCAATCTGGAGGCCGACATTCTGGGCAAGCATGTGCAGCGTATCCTCGAATTTGGCGGCGGGCAGGACTACCGCCTCAACCTGGCGGGCCGCTAATGCGTCGTCTCGTCGCCGTGCTGGGTCTTTTGCTGCTCTGCGGATGCCGTGCGCCGGCTCCGCAACCTCAAAAATCCGTGTCGAAACCGTCTGCGCCTTCGGTGCGCGAAAAGCAGCTGTTTGTCGTCATCGACGACGCCGGTTTGGATTTGGCCGAGGCGCGCCAATTTCTCGAGATTCCGGTGGCGATGACGATCGCCGTGCTGCCGCACCAAAGGCAAACCCCCCGGGTTTGCGCCGAAATCGCCAGGAATCCCGGTAAGGAGATCATCCTCCACCAGCCGATGGAGGCGTACGACGCGAACCTAAAGACCGGCCCCGGCGCGATCCTCAACTCGACCGACCCCGCCGATGTGCCTGCGATCCTCGCGAAAAACCTGGCATCGGTCCGGGGGGCGGTGGGCATGAACAACCACATGGGGTCGCGGGTGACGGAAAACCCGGCGCTCATGCGCGAGGTGCTGCGCTACTGCAAGGCCAACGGGATTTTTTTCCTCGACAGCAAGACCTCCTTCAACTCGCAGGTGGAGCGCGTGGCGCATGGCGAGCGGATGCATATCGAAGGCCGCCATGTTTTCCTGGATATCCAGCATGACCGCGAATATGTCCGCAAGATGTGGGGCAGCGCGGTCGCCCATGCCCGCAAGCATGGCTACGCCGTGGTCATCGGACACGCGTGGAGCAAGGAGACGGCCGCCGCCATCCGCGACAGCCACCAGACCCTGCAGAACCAGGGCTACACCTTCCACACGCTGTCCGAACTCTACGAATAGGCATTCGCGCGGTTAGCGGGCGGGCGTTTCGCCGAGCGCGCTGAGGTTGGGCGCGAGCATCCCGGGCTGTTCCATCATGCCGAGCCCGACCAGGTCGGAGAGGATGTTGAGGGTTTCGTCCATGATGGGATCGTTGCCCTTTTCCTTTTCGCCTTCTTCGTCCAGGAACGTTCCGTTTTGGATGTCGTCGAGTTCCTTTTCGGCCTCTGCTTCGGCCAGCCGGCTTTTGAGCGAGAGCGAAACGGTCTTGGTCTCGAAGCGCTCCTTCAGCCGGTCGCGCTTGGTCAGATAGGCCTGGAATTCCGGATCCTTTTCGATGCGTTCGGCCGACTGGGCGGAGAGCAGCGGCACCAGTTCGGAGAGGCCGTTTTGGCTGCGGTACATCGCCGGGCGGATCGTATCCCAAGGCAGGGCATGCTTGAGGGCGTCCTCGCCGAGGTCCATGACGTCGAGGTAGGAGGGCAGGACGATGTCGGGCGTGACGCCCTTGAGCTGGGTCGAGCCGCCGTTGATGCGGTAGAAGGCGGCGGTGGTGAGCTTGAGCGAGCCCTTGTCGTCGCCCAGCGGCATCAGGGTCTGGACGGTTCCCTTGCCGTGGGTCTGGGAATCGCCCACGACGATGGCGCGCTTGTAGTCCTGCAGGGCGGCGGCGAGAATTTCGGAGGCCGATGCGCTGAGGCGGTTAACCAGCACGATCATGGGTCCGTCGTAGTCCACCTCGGGGTCGGCGTCGGGCAAGACCTGGACGCCGTTGCGCTCCTTGACCTGGACGACCGGGCCGGAGGAGATGAACAGGCCGGCGGTTTCGATGGATTCGACCAGCGAGCCGCCGCCGTTGTTGCGCAGGTCGAGCACGAGGCCTTCGATGCCTTCGAGCATCAGTTCGTGAACGAGCCGCCGGACGTCGGAGGAGGCGCGGCGCGCATCCTTCTGGTTCTTGCTGGTGGCCTGGAAGTCGGCATAGAAATCGGGCAGGGTGATGATGCCGAGGCGGCGCGTTTTGCCTTCGGCGAGCGTGATTTCCTTCACTTCGCTCTTTGCGGCCTGTTCCTCCAGCTTCACCTCTTCGCGGACGAGATCGATTTTCTTAGTGCGGTTTCCGGAGCGGTCGGAGGCGGGGATAACGGTCAGCACAACCGTGCTGTTTATCTCGCCGCGGATGAGCCGAACCGCCTTGTAGAGGGGCCAGTGCAGGATGCTTTGGGGTTCGCCGTCGCCCTCGGCCACGGCGACGATCTTGTCGCCTTCCTGGAGCCGCCCGTCCTTGTCGGCCGGGCCGCCGGGGATGATGCGGATGATCTTGGCGGCGCCGTCGTCGGGGCGCAGCATGGCGCCGATGCCGACGAGCGAAAGCTTCATGTTGATGTCGAAATCCTCGACGCTGCTGGGCGACATGTAGTCGCTGTGCGGGTCATAGACCTGGGAAAAGGAGGAGAGGTAGCGCTGCAGGAGCATCTCCTCGTCGAACGATTCCATGGTCAGCTTGAACTGCTTGTAGCGTTCGAGGATGAATTCCTCGGGTGATAGGTTGGCGTCTTCCAGCTCCTCGTCGTAGTCGCTTTCCGCACCGGCCACCTGGTTGGTGGGCGTTTCCGCCGAGAGGGCGTCGTTGGTTTGCGGGGCGCTGTCGTAGACCTGCTTGGAAACCAGGCGGGCGATGTATTCGTTCTTCAGGCGCTTGCTCCAAATATCGTCCCACTCGGCCTGGTCCTTGGGCCACGGGGTGTTCTTGCGGTCCCAGAGGAATATTTCTCCGGACTCGGTATCAAACCCTTCCGCCAGTCGTTTTTCGGCGAAGGCGAGCCGGTTTTCGATGCGCTCCATCAGCACGTCGAACACTTCGTGGGCAAAGGCGATTTCGCCTTTGCGCAGGCGCTTGTACAGATCGGGTGCCTGCTGCTGGAAGCGGTCGATGTCGGATTGGAGGAAATAGCTGCGCGCCGGGTCGAGCGAGTCGATGAAGAGGTTGAAGGCGTTGGTGGAGATATAGTCGTCGAGCGGGAGCTGGTTGAGGTGGAAGACCGGCAGCGAATAGGCGACGGTCCGGCAGATTTTCTTAACGTCGAGATTGCTTTGCTCCAAGGCGCGGGCTCCGCAAACGGAGAGCGCCAGCAACGCGAGGACTGCCAAGGGGGTTCTTATTCTCATTCAAATTCCTTAGGGTTCAAAACAAACCGGCGCATCCTATCGGTCGAACCTTGGTAAAACAAGCCCGGTTTGGTCTATAGATTCCGGCGTTTTTGCCTTCATCCCCCGGTGCGATGGCTGTATTTTCCAGCGCTTCAACCCATTGAATAAGGAGCTTTTTCTATGACAGCCAAGTTGACCGAACGTTCAGAATGGAAGGCGCTCGAAGCGCACTGTGCGGAACTCAAGGATGCCCATCTCCGCGATCTTTTTGCCGACGCCGGCCGCGCCGCGCGGTTCACCCTCGGGGCCGGAGAGCTGCGGCTCGATTATTCCAAGAACCGCATTACGGACGAAACCATCTCCCTGCTGCTCAAGCTGGCCGAATCGGCCCAACTCGGCCAATGGATCGAGGCGATGTTCACCGGCGAAAAGATCAACGCCACGGAAAACCGCGCCGTTTTGCACACCGCCCTGCGCGCGCCGAAGAATGCCGTGGTGGAGGTCGATGGCGAAAACATCATGCCCGCCATCCACGCCGTGCTCGGACAGATGGAGGCCTTTTCCAACAGGATCCGTTCCGGCGAATGGAAGGGATTCACCGGCAAGAAGATCCGCAATATCGTCAACATCGGCATCGGCGGCTCGGACCTCGGCCCCGTGATGGCCTACGAGGCGCTTAAGCCCTATTCGCAGCGCGATCTCCATATCTTGTTCGTCTCCAACGTGGACGGCACGCATATCGCCGAGGCCCTGCGCGGGATCGAAGCGGATGAAACGCTCTTCATTGTCGCCTCGAAGACCTTCACCACCCAGGAAACGATGACCAACGCGCTTACGGCCCGTGCCTGGTGCCTGGAGTCGCTCAAGGACGAGGCGGCCATCGCCAAGCATTTCGTGGCGCTCTCCACCAACGCCGCGGCGGTTTCCGAATTCGGCATCGACACCGCCAACATGTTCGCGTTCTGGGATTGGGTCGGGGGCCGCTATTCGCTCGCCTCCGCCATCGGATTGCCGGTCATGATCGCCATCGGCCCCGAAAACTTCCGCGAACTGCTGGCCGGCTACCACGCGATGGATGTCCACTTCCGCACCGCGCCGCTGGCCGAAAACATGCCGGTGGTCCTCGCGTTGCTCGGCATCTGGTACAACAACTTTTTCGGGGCGGACTCGCAGGCGATCCTGCCGTACGACCAGTACATGAGCCGTTTCGCCGCCTACTTCCAGCAGGGCGACATGGAGAGCAACGGCAAGTACATCACCCGTTCGGGCCAAAAGGTCGAATGGCAGACCGGCCCGGTCATCTGGGGCGAGCCCGGTACCAACGGCCAGCACGCCTTCTACCAGCTGATCCACCAGGGCACGAAGCTGATCCCCTGCGACTTCATCGGCTTCTGCAAGTCGCAAAACCCGATCGGCGACCACCACGCCAAGCTGATGGCCAACTTTTTCGCGCAGACCGAGGCGCTCGCCTTCGGCAAGACGAAGGAGTCGCTCATCGCGGAGGGGGTTCCCGCCGGATTGGTTCCGCACAAGACCTTCGAAGGAAACCGGCCGACCAACACCATCATGGCGGAAATGCTGACGCCGGCGGTGCTCGGCCAGCTGGTTGCGCTCTACGAGCACAAGATCTTCGTGCAGGGCATCATATGGGACATCTACTCCTTCGACCAGTGGGGCGTCGAACTCGGCAAGATCCTCGCCAAGAAAATCCTGCCCGAGCTTGAAGGCAGCTCGCCCTTGGCGCACGACGCCTCGACCAACGCGTTGATCGAATATTTCCGCGCCAACAATTAGTTCGCCGGCAAGATCCCCGCCGCGAGGCGGGGCGGCGCCTGATAAGATTTAATACAGAACCTTAAAATGCGTGTTTTCCAAGCGCGCCTTTTGGGGGTGACATTTTGATCTGCCAGCGTTATGAGCCCTCCGTTTGGCTGGAATCCTGCTTTTACGTAGCTTCTCTTTTTTAGCCATTAACAGCAGGGAACGTTGGCATGGACGGATATTTGGTTCTCGGCGTGTCGGTTTTCCTCGGTACGGTTTTCGCCGTGCTTGGGCTGTGGCATCGCTCGATCCAGGAAACCGAGGAAGAGTCGCTGGCCGAAGAACTGCGCGAAGCCGAAGCGACCGGAACCAACCAAGCGTTGACGCAACATCCGCAAATCGACATCAACCGATGCCTCGGCTGCGGCAGTTGCGTGCAGGCTTGCCCGGAGCAGGGAGTGCTGGCCTTGGTGGAGGGCAAAGCGCGACTCGTTCACGCCGCCCATTGCGTTGGCCATGGTTGCTGCGAAACAGCCTGTCCCGTCGGTGCGTTGAAAGTCGGCTTGGGCGACCTGTCGAACCGGACGGATATCCCGGTGCTGAACGCCGAGCGGGAAACCTCCGTTCCGGGGGTCTACATCGTCGGTGAGCTGGGGGGGATCGGTTTGATCCGCCACGCCATCGCCCAAGGCGCGGCGGTGGTCGAAACCATTGCGCGGCGGCTCGAACCCAACCGGAGCAGAGACATTCTCGATGTCCTGATCGTCGGCTGCGGGCCTTCGGGGATTGCCTCCTCGCTCCGGGCGCACGAACTGGGCTTGCGCTTCGAGGTGATCGACCAGGACGACCTGGGCGGGGCTGTCCGGAAATATCCACGCAACAAGATGACCCTAACCCAGCCGGTGGATTTGCCGCTCTATGGCCGCATGAAGCGAACCCAATATTCCAAGGAGGAGTTGATTGCGCTATGGGAGAACATCTTTGACGAGGCCGGGATCGGCGTGCGGACGGGCGTAAAATTCAACGGACTGCATCTGCGCGAGGACGGACTGCTCGAGGTTGAGACCAACGAGGGGAAGGAGCTGTGCCGCCAGTGCGTACTCGCCTTGGGTCGGCGCGGAACGCCCCGCAAGCTGGGTGTTCCAGGCGAGGAATCCGAGCGGGTGCTCTACCAGCTGATCGATGCGACCGACTATTCCGGGAAAAACCTCGTCGTGGTGGGCGGCGGCGATAGCGCCATCGAGGCGGCGCTCGCCCTGGCCGCTCAACCGGGCAACCGGATCGTGCTTTCCTATCGCCGCAACGCCTTTTTCCGCATCAAGCCGCGCAACCGCGATCGCCTCGATTTGTTGGTTGGCGAGGGCCGCATCTCCGTTCTGTTGAATTCCGAGGTCCGGAGCATCGATGCCCATGCCTGCCGCATCGCCATCGGATCGGAAGAACATAGCGTACCCGCCGACTATGTCTTCATTTTGGCGGGAGGCGAGCCGCCGTATCCACTGTTGCAGCGCTCTGGTGTGGCTTTCGGGGGCGTGGAAGAGCCGATGGCCGCATCGTTGAAGGAGGCTAGCTAGCCATGGCGACCGGGGTTCAGCGAATGCGATTCCGTTCTCCGCATGTGATGTTGGCGGGGACGTTGGCGGTTTTTGTTTTCGCCTCGTTTGTGGTTTTCCACTGGGACTACTACGGCTTGCCGCGCATGGGACGTCCGTTCCACGCCGACCACCGCCACCTGCGCCCGTCCGGAACGTGGGGGCTGTGGCTGGGCGCGGTGGCGCTGTATGGAGGCCTGGTGGCCTCGCGGCTGGTGTAGGGAGGAGGAGTCATGCATCTGCCCGAGTACGCGGAACTGCTGCGGGTCTTCA
>JBGSLE010000558.1:0-3641 GCA_041740875.1 Pontiella sp.
TCCTCGGCCACGTTGCCGAACGCAAGGATTCGCTCGGGCAGGAGGATCTCAAGGAGCTGCTCAAGCTCCAGGCGCGCGTAGCCGTGGCCAACGGCGGCGGCGAGGAGGTCGTCAAGATTCTCGAAGAGGTCGTCGTGGTCGATCCGCTCGACGGCGAGGCGCTGATCCTGCTCGCCCAGCACTATGGCCGCAACGTGCCCGAAAAGGCGGTCTTCTACTACGAGCGCGCCGCAAACATCGAGCGCCACGAAGCCGAAGCCAAGCTGCGCCACGGCCAGCTGCTCGTCGGCCAGTCCAAATACCAGGACGCCCTGCCGCTGCTGCGCCGCGCCTACGAACTCCAGCCGCGCGCCGACATCGAGGAATACCTCAAGCAGGTCGAGCGCATCGCCAAGACGCGGGGCTGATGAACCTCTTCCTCATCGACGGCATCGCGCCGTTTTTCCGGGGCTGCGACCAGGCGGTGATCAACTGGTCGAAGGCCCCGTTTGCGTCGCTGGAGAGAGACGGCATTCTCGATCCGGCGCGCGGGGAACAAATCGCCGCCGACTTCGAAACCTTCTGCGCCAAGGCGGCTGCCGCAGGCTACAACGCCGACACGCTCGACGATCTCGCGCACCTCTGCACGTTCGGTTTTTATCCGCCGGAGCTTCAACGCAAGATCACCTCTTACCGCGCCCTTTTCGCCCGCCTCTTCGCCACCGCGCAAAAAGCAGGCATGCAGCTGTTCATCACCACCGACCTGCTCTTCTTCAACGAGGAGATCGACCGCCACATCGGCGCCCGGGAAAAAAACCTCCGCGCCTTCGCCGCCTCGGCCTGTCGCCAGCTGTTTGAATCGTTCCCCGGCGTCGCCGGACTGGTCGTCCGCATCGGCGAATCCGACGGGCTCGACGTCGCGGGCGATTTCCGCAGCCGCATCGTCATCCGCCACCCCGGCCAGGCGCGCCGGATGATCCAAACACTGCTGCCCGTCTTCGAGCAGTTCGGTCGCCTGCTCATCTTCCGCACCTGGAGCGTCGGCATCGGCCGCATCGGCGACCTCATCTGGAACCCCGACACCTTCGACCGCGTCTTCGCCGGGCTCGAAAACGACCACCTCGTCATTTCGATGAAACACGGGCCGTCGGACTTTTTCCGCTACCTGCCGCTCAACCGCCTCCTTTTTCGCGGCGGCCACCGCAAGCTGGTGGAGCTGCAGGCGCGCCGCGAATACGAGGGCTTCGGCGAATACCCCTCCTTCATCGGCTGGGACCACGAGAAGATCCGCAACCAGCTCGTCGGCCAGAATATCGCCGGCATCTCCGTCTGGTGCCAAACCGGCGGCTGGAGCGGGTTCCGCCGCCTCACCTGGCTCGATCCCAACGCCGTCTGGAGCGAAATCAACGCCTTCACCACCGTGCGCATTTTCCGCGATGGCCAGACGGCGGACCAGGCGATCCAGGACTACCACCGCGAGACCTTCGGCAACCCCCACTGGCGGCCGCTCCAGGAATTGCTGCGCCTCTCCGACGAGGTCATCAAGGAGCTGCTCTACATCGAGGACTTCGCCTCGCGCCACATCTACTTCCGCCGTCTGCGCGTGCCGCCGCTCGTCACCGTCTACTGGCGGCACATCGTGGCCAACCATTTCATGCGCAAGTTCATGCGCTGCTATGTCTCCGACGGGCGCAAGGCCGTCGCCCAGGCGGCTTCCGCGCTGCAAAAGATCCGCTGGATGGAGGATCTCGCGCGCGGCCTCGGCCTGCCGGAGCGGGATTTGCGGTTCCAGTACGACACCTTCGCGATCATCGCCGCCGTGCGGGAATACTACTTCCTCGATTTCACCGCCGGAACTGTGGCCCGGCTCGAAGCCCTCAAGGCGGAGTATGAGGCGAAATACCCCGAGCCGCGCTATGCCGTCATGCTCGACTTTTCCCGTTTCCGGCTCCGCCGCGCCCACCTGCGCCTGATGCTCGGCATCCTCTTCCGCGGCGAGCATGGCTACCGCCTCTTCGACCGGATCGTCACCCTCAACATCCTCTCGCTGCTCTACCCCTTGCTCAAGCGGCTCAACCGCAAGGTCGTCCCCGACTTCGCCAAGGATTCCGCCATGGGCTTCGACTCCATCTTCAAGTAGGGCTGGCGTTGAGCACGGGAGATTAGAAGGACTTGCCCCGGATGGAATCGAGGCGGCAGCGTATGTGGCCGACCGGGCGGGTGTAGACCATGCGCAACGGAATCATCGACCACGCGGGGGCCTCCTCCGTCAGGCGCAGGAGATCGGGGCGCGCGGTGGTTTCCGCCAATTCGGCGAAGGGCACGCCCCAGAGCGAAAGCGCCCCGGCGCGGCCTTCGGCTTCGGGCGCCAGGCTGAGATCGACGCGCAGGCATTTTTGGGCATGCTCCGCAAAGCCGCCTTTGATGGACTCCATCGAGCTTTCGGCGGCGAAGGGCTTGACGGTGCCTTCGACGTTGAAGTAGGCGCGGAAGTCGGACTTGCTCGTCAGCGCATCCGCCCGTCCCCGGTAGATGTCCGCCATGCGCTGGATCGTCTCGGCGATCGCGTTGGCCTGCTGCAGCAGCTCGCCAGCGTTTTCCAGCGCCGTGGTGCGGGTGCCGGTGCCGTGGTCTTCGCGGAAATAGTCGATGCCTCCGCCGGTCACGGCATAGTAGTCGAGGTAATGGTCGTGGCGCGGGCCTTTGAAAAAGGGATTGAGGTATTCGTTGGTCTCCTTGAAGTAGACGAGGGTTTTGAATTCCGGCGACGTCATCACGGTGGCGATGCGGTTGTGGATGCAGATGCGGCCCGGGTCGCTTTCCCCCGGCCGGTCGTGGGTGTTTAAGCGCACCTCGGAATAGTAGGCCGGCACGGTCGTCCCGTCGTCGGCGCGCCACAGGCCCTCGACCGAGAAGGAGAGCGCTTGGCCGATGTCCATCAGCTGGAGCCCGAGCACGTGGTAGGAGATCTGGTAGGTCAGCTCCACGCCCTCCTTGGTGGCGGTGAAACGCTCGGAAACGCTGCGCACTTCCGCAGGCGGTTCGGCGCGCACAATTACGCAGGTTGCTAACAATGCGGCAACAATCCGGTCATATGTTTTTTTCATGGATGGCTCCCCAAGAGTCCGGCGAGTTTCTACGCGAAAGGCATTAGGGAAAAATGAGCGGCAACGAGATAAAGCGGGCTAAAACGACCGGGCTCCCGAAAAAGGGCTGTCGTACCCGGCTGTTCCGTCCTTCCGACCGCGAGGCGGTGCGGCGCATCTGTTGCGAAACCGGCTTCATGGGCAGGCCGGTCGATCCGCTCTATTCCGACCGCGAGGCCTTCGCCGACTTTTTCACGGCGTACTATACCGACTACGAACCGGAACACTGCCTCGTGGCCGAAAGCCAGGACGGGGAGGTTGTTGGCTATCTCGTCACCTCCACGCGGTCGCGCGGCTACACGTGGCGCCAAGCCTGGGTGGTCGTGCGCAATATTCCCTTCGTCGTTTGGAAAATAGCCACCGGCCGCTACCGCAAGGGGGATTTCCTCTTCCTGCACTGGCTACTGCTCAAGGCCGGGCCGCAGACGCCCCGCGCACCGAAGCGTGCCGCCCATTTCCACATCAACATCCTGCCCGGCTGGCGGGGCGTGGCCGGCCGGCCGCTGCTCGCCACCT
>JBGSLE010000559.1:0-2675 GCA_041740875.1 Pontiella sp.
CGCGCGATCGAGGCGGCCAAGGCCGTGACCTGCCCTTTCAAGCGTTCGGAAAGCACGGGGTCTTGGCCAAAGCGATCGGTCGTTTCCGCCGGATCGGCCCGGAGGTCGTACAGTTCGCACCGCCCGGTTTGACGGTCGAGGATGATCTTGTGGTCGTTGTCGATGAGCACGGTCTGCTTGACGTACTGGAAAGGAATTGGCTTTGCGCGCGCGCCGGTCTCGCCGGCAAAGAGCGGCACGAGGCTCACGCCATCCACAACGCTGGCCATGCAGCCGGCGGGCAGATCCAGCAAATCGGCGATCGTCGGAAAGATATCCACCGCCGCCGCCGGATGCCCGGTGATGCGCGGACGGATTCCGTCCGGCCACTCGACGATGCCCGGCACGCGCAGACCGCCCTCCCACACGTTGCCCTTATGGCCCCGCAAACCGCCGACCGAATCGGCCCCGACCTTTGGGAGCCCGCCGTTGTCGCTGTTGAACCACACCAAGGTGTTTCCGGCCAGTCCCAGTTTCCGCAACCCGGCGCGCAGCGTGCCGATGCTGCGATCCATCGCGACCAGTTCGCCGTGGTGCTGCCGTTCTTTATCCCCCAGCCCGGCAAAAGCCGCCTGGTCTGCCGCATTCGCAACCCAGGGACTGTGCGGCGAGCCATACCAAACGACTGAGAACGACGGCCGGCCGGCTTGCTGCATGCGCCCGATGAACGCCAAGGCTTCGGCCACGATGATTTCTGAGGAATCGCCTTTGAATTCCTCGAAGGTGCCCATGCGGCTCATCAACGGATCGCGGTCGAAAAAATTCGACACGGTCAGCCATTCGTCGAACCCGAAAACGCCGGGGTTGTAGGGATCGTCCTTCAGCACGGGCACGCCGGGGCCGCGCAGGCCATCGAGGTGCCATTTGCCGAAATGGGCGGTGGCATAGCCGGCCTGCCGCAACGCCTGGGCCAACGTCTTTTCCTGGAGCCGCAGCGCATAGCCGTGCGACGGCACGCCGGTGCGCTCGTGCGTCCGTCCGGTCAGCACGCTGGCGCGGGTTGGAGAGCAGACGGGGCCCCCGGCATAGAAACGGTCGAAGCGCAGCCCGCCCGCCGCCATGGCGTCGAGGTTGGGTGTCTTCAGGAGCGGATGGTGGTTGTAGCCCGTCTGGCCCCAGCCCTGGTCGTCCGACATCACGAGCACGATGTGGGACGGTGGCTTCGGCGTTTTTGCAAACACCGACCCGCCTACGCACACCGCCGCCCACAAGCACAGCGCCGTTTGGACCAATCTGGAAAACCATCCTGTCTTCATGCACGACTCCTGTCCTGATTTTAGGGCTATTGCCGGCCCCACTCCAACCGTTGCCCGTCGTTCAGCAGGCGGCCCTTCAACTGGGCATAATCGACCTGCTGCACCGCGACCTTGGCGTCGATGGCCAGCGCCGCCGCCGTTCCGGCGGATTGGCCGAGGATCATGAACACCGGCTCCATGCGGATGCTGCCAAAGGCCATGTGCGAGCTGGAGACCGCCACCGGCACCAGCAGATTCGCGCACTCGGACGCCTTCGGAACGATGGCCCGGTAGCTGACCGGATAGGGCTTGGGCACGGGCTTGCCCACATCGCCCTGGGCCTTCACCACGCCACCGACCACATAGCGTGAACAGTTGTGGGAATCCATCATGTAGCTGGCCAGGCCCACGCTGTCCGGGGCGGCGCGCCGGCTTTGGCAATCGGCCTCGGCCATGACATAGTCCGCGACCATCCGGCGGCCTTCGCGCACGTAGAGTTCGTGCGGCCAGCCCCCCGTGTCCTGGTACTGGTCCGTCGGCAACCCAAACTCCGCCACCTTGGCGCGGATGGCCGCCGGCACTGCGGGATCGTTGGCGAGGAACCACATGTAGCCCTGCTGGTAGTCGACGTGCTCCTGGAATATCTGCTCGCGGGTGGCGTAGTCCGCCTCGGGCCATGCCCAGCTCTTGCCCAGATAGTCGATCGACACCGGCCCGGCATTGTTGCAATCGCCCGGGTTGAGCTTCAGCGGTCCGTTCTTGTAGGTGAAGGTCCAGCGGTATTCCGGCTTGGTGGTCAGGTAGCGCAGCAACAGCAGGTATTCCTCGCGGTCATAGCCCGCCGGCTTGGGGAACGGTTTGCGGTCGGCGGCGATGCTGGCGCACATGCGGAAGCAATAGGCCTGCACCTGCTTGTCGCCGGTACCGGTCGGCGGCGGCGGGTCGGGCAGGATGCCGGGCAGCAGGCCGCTGGACGGATCGCCGGGCGTGCGGTACGGATCGATCGGAAACTGGAATTGGTGGTGGCTGGTGATCTGGAAGCCGTTGACGGTTTCGCCATAGACCGAATTATCCTCGCGCCCCACATGGTACGAAATCCCGGCTTGCGCCAGCAGGTCGCCCTCGTAGGTCGCATCGACAAACATCCGGGCTTCGATCCGGTTGCCGTTTTCGAAAACCAGGGCCGTGATGCGGTTGCCGTTTTTTTCGACCGACGCCAGCCGCTGCTCGAACCACACCGGAACGTCCGCCTCCTCCAGCATAGTCCGGAAGAGGGCCTCCGCTTTGGCGGAGGTGAAATTTTTACCCGCTCGCTTCAGGAATTCATCGGCCATGCCGCCGATCGATTCCCGCGTGCCGGCATCGACGGCCGTCAGGCCGCTCGACGTCATGCCGCCGACG
>JBGSLE010000560.1:0-6234 GCA_041740875.1 Pontiella sp.
GCGGCTCCAACGCCGACGCCAACAGCATCCTCGGGCTCATCGCCGACAACAATACCGCAGGCGGCGGCACGATTGGCCTCGTCAAAGCCAACGCCGGCACATGGGTGCTCTCCGGCGACAACACCTATTCCGGTGCGACCATCATCAACGGTGGCCTACTCGTCATCGACGGCGACCAGTCCGCCGCCACGGGCGCGGTAACGGTGAATGCCAACGGCGTTCTTGGCGGCAGCGGCGTCATCGGCGGCACGGTCACGGTCCTGGCGGACGGCACGCTCTCGGCCGGCAACAGCCCCGGCACGCTGACCTTCAACGATTCGCTGACGCTGTCCGCAGGTTCGTTCAACATCATGGAAATCACCGACACCTCCCATGACATCCTCATGGGCGATGGCGCGAATACGCTGACGATGGCGGGCGAAACCATCTTCGACTTCACCGGCTACGCGGGCGGCGTCGGGGATGGATACACCTTGGCCTTGGGCGACCTGTTCGCCAACTGGGCCTCGGTCGATCTCTCCGGGGCGACCTTTTCGGCGCAGGGTCTCGGCGCAGGCCAGTCGCTTGATGTTGCGGGCGGCAACCTGACGGTGATCCCCGAGCCGGCGACGCTTGGCCTGGTGGTCGCGCTGGGTTGCGGCACCTTGCTGGTCCGCCGGATTTTCAAGGGTTAAGCCCGGTTTCGGACCGGTGTAAATGGCCACCCGCCGGAAAAGCGGCTGGCCATTTTTGTTGTTCGCGGCGGACGCAGGCGTTGCCGCCAACCGTCCGTAGCAGGCACGATTGGATATGTTTTATGAAGCTTGGGGCATGGACAGGCGGAGCGCCTGCCCCGATAGTGGCCAGAGGATAACGGATCTTCCGTTCGGGATCTTCCGGGGCGGAGCCGGGTGGAAGTGGCGAGGGGAAGTCGCTAAACAACAAGGAAAGGACAACCAACCATGGATTTGAAACCTAGAAAAGCGATGGCGGCCTGCGCGGTTGCGCTGGCCGGCCTGTGGCCGGTGCTGGCGCAAGGCGAATCGTGGCAGCCGGTCGCCGGCACGATGCTGACCCCCTGGGGCGAAAAGCTCGATCCGGCCCGCGTCTGGCAGGAATATCCCCGTCCGCAGATGGAACGCGCGGATTGGCAAAACCTCAACGGCTTCTGGGACTATGCCGTGACCGGCCAGGATGCGGCGCAGCCCGTCCAATGGAAGGGATCCATCCTGGTTCCGTTCGCCATCGAGGCGCCGCTTTCGGGCGTCGGCTACAAGCTCCAGCCTTCGGAGGCGCTGTGGTATCGGCGCACCTTCACGCTCGGCGGCAAGCCGGACGGGAGTTTGCTGCTCCACTTCGAGGCGGTCGACTACCGCTCCGAGGTGTGGGTCAACGGCAAAAAAGCAGGCGGCCATACCGGCGGCAACCTGCCGTTCAGCCTCGACGTCACGGCGCTGGCCAAGGCCGGCGAGAACGAAATCGTCGTGCGCGTCCTCGACGCCACCGACGCGGCGGGAACCTACCAGCTGCGCGGCAAGCAGGTGCAGGAAAACAAGGGCATCTGGTACACGCCGGTCTCCGGCATCTGGCAGACCGTCTGGCTGGAACCCGTACCCGCCAACCACATCCAATCGCTGCGGATCGACACCAAGGTCTCCGGCGAGATTTCGATCGTCCCCGCCATCGCGGGTTCGGGAACCCTCCGCACCGAAGCCTATTTTGCGGGCAAGAAGGTGGCCGAGGGCACGGCGGCGCTGAAGGTGGCAAACCCGAAGCTGTGGTCGCCCGCGGAACCCAACCTCTATGAGCTGAAGGTGGAACTGGTCGATGCGAAAGGGAAGGTGCTGGATTCGGTCAAGTCCTACTGCGGCATCCGCGAGGTCGGCAAGAAGCAGGATGTGGACGGGAACTGGCGCTTTACGCTCAACGGCCGGGAGATCTTCCACTGGGGGCCGCTCGACCAGGGCTGGTGGCCGGACGGGTTGCTCACCCCGCCTTCGGAAGAGGCGATGCTTTATGACATGCGCTATCTCCAAGACGCCGGCTTCAACATGATCCGCAAGCACATCAAGGTCGAACCGCGCCGCTACTACTACCATTGCGACAAGATGGGTTTCCTCGTCTGGCAAGACCAGATCTCCGCCGGCGTGGGGCCGGAATGGCCGAAATGGAAGCACTTGGACGCCAAGAATTCGCCCATCAAGGTGTTCGACGCCGAATGGCCGGATTGGGCGCACGAGCAGTGGATGGCCGAACTCAAGGGCATGGTCGACCACCTCTACAACCATCCCTCCATCGTCGTCTGGACGCCATTCAACGAGCGCTGGGGCCAGCACCGCACCATCGCCGTCGGCGAATGGATCGTTAAGTATGACCCGACCCGCTCCATCAACATTGCCAGCGGCGGCAACTTTTTCCCGGTGGGCGACATTGCCGACGCGCACAAGTATCCCCATCCCGCCTTTCCGCTGGACGCGCCCGAATACAACGGCTTCGTCAAGGTCGTCGGCGAATTCGGCGGGCACGGCTGGCCGGTCGAAAACCACCTGTGGAAGATCACCGACCGCAATTGGGGCTACGGCGGACTGCCCAAGACCGTCGAGGAATACAAGGAGCGCTATGCCGAATCGATCCGCCTGCTGGGAGGGCTGAAGCAACAGGGCATCGCCGCCGGGGTGTACACGCAGACCACCGACGTCGAGGCCGAGATCAACGGCCTGCTCACCTACGACCGCAAGATCGTCAAGATTCCCGCCGCCGAACTAAAGGCGCTCCACTCCAGCCACCAGCTGACGGAGTAACACGAACAGGGTCAGGTAAGGGGCTCCGGGAAATGCCGGAGCCCTTTTTATGCGAGGGATCGATGCAGCATGCACACTTCGTTTTTTTGAACCTTTTGCTGGCCGCCGCGGTTGGCTGTCCGGCGGCGCGTGCCGGCGAGCCGCTCATCATCCAGGCGCACGTACTACTATCCATCGATTTCTTGTTTTCCAGACAAGATTTATCAATACCAAGGTCGCAAAGCTCACAAAGGCAATGAATTCCGTCTTCGCGGCCTTTGCGCCCTTCTGTTAAAAATCCGGCGTTCTCCATTTGGTTGCGGCTCTGCCGCGCTGCGTGTTTCGTGGTTCATCTCGGTTTTTAGGTTGATCGCACCGTTTGCCAACGAATCCGGCTATTCTGCGACCATCCAGTTTTTCGGGGCGGTGAAACCGCTGCGCCCTTCGGCGTAGGGCGGGATGCCGTTGTCCGGTTGCAGCTTCCGGAACGCGACCAGCCGTTGCATGAGGCGTTCGACCGTTTCGGGATTCGCGGCGGCGACGTCTTTCGTTTCGTTGGGGTCTTCGTCGATGCGGTAGAGCTCGGCCGTGTGGTTTTCCGTGCGGCCTTGCGACAGGGTCGGCCCTTCCACGACCAGCTTCCACTCCTTGGAAAGGATGGCGATCGGCTCGTTTTCCTCGCCTTGCTGCCCGTGGTAGAAATAGAGGTCGCGCTCGGGGGGCGCTTTCGCCTTGCCGGAGAGCACGGGATTGAGATCCACGCCGTCGAGCGGCTTGCAGCCGGCCTGGGCCGGATCGATGCCGGCCAGCGCCAGCGCGGTGGGCAGCACGTCGATGAAGGCCGTGCGCCCGGTGATTTTGCGTCCGCCGGGATAGTGGCCCGGGAAGCGTACGCACGCCACGGCGCGCACGCCGCCTTGGTAAGCGGTCAGCTTCGCGCCCTTGAGCGGCGCATTGTTGCCCTTGATCTTGGCCACCCCGCCGTTGTCGCTGAAAAACCAGACGAGGGTGTCTTCGGCAATGCCCGCCTCGTCGATGGCCGCGAGGATGCGGCCGAGCTCCTCGTCCATGGCGGTGATCATGGCGTAGTAGGTCCGCTTGTTTTGCTCCTTGATGTGGGCGTAGGGCTGCTCGTAGCGGTCGGGAACCTGGTATGGATCGTGAGGCGCGTTGAAGGCGGTATAGCAGAAGAAGGGCTTCTTATCCTTGGCGGCGTTGCGGATGAAGACGGCGGAGGCTTCGCCGATGAGCGTGGTGGCGTAGCCCGTCTGCGGCGCGCTTGCGCCGTTGTGGTGCCAATCGCGTTCGCCATCGCGGTCCTGGGTGAAATAGTCGATCGCGCCGTTGAGGCAGCCGAGAAACTCGGTGAAGCCGCGCTGGTTCGGATGCCATTTTTGGCGCAGGTGGCCGAGGTGCCATTTGCCGAAAACCCCGCGTTGCGCGTAGCCCGCCTTGGCGAGCGCCTGCGCGAAGGTGGTTTCATCGGTCGGCAGGCCAAAATCGCGCCACGGGGGGATGACGGAGCGGGCGCAGCCGTAGCGGATGGGGTAGCGCCCGGTCATGAAGCCCGCGCGGGTCGGGCTGCACATGGGCGAGACGTGGAAGTTGTCGAGTTCGACGCCCTCCTTGCAGAGCCGGTCGAGGTTGGGGGTCTTGACCTCGGGGTTGTGGTAGCCGACCGCGTTCCAGCCGAGGTCATCGGCCATGATGACCACGATGTTGGGTTGGCGTTCCGTCCTTGCGGCGCAGGCCAGCCCCGCCGCTAGGACCGCCGTCAGTAAAGCACGTTTATTGTTTTGCATGATGCCTTCCTTCCTTTCACCCGCGTTGTTTGTTGCCTGGTTCCATGATGTTTTTAGAGAGGGCGGCCGCGCACCATGATTTCGGACAGCGCGGGAGGGGTTCCGCCTTCGGCTTGGTCGATGCGGATGGCCATCCACGCGACCGCGCGCGGCGCGAAGCGCAGGGAGGCGGCCGCGCCGGGGCCTTCGGGAAAATCGATCTCCTCGAAGGTGGTGCCGTCCGACAGCCTGACCGACGCCTTGCGGATTTTCCTGCCGGGCGTTGCGCTGTCGTACAGGTACACCTCGGAAACGATCGCGGGCTTGTCCCATTCCAGCCGGACGACCGGTTCCGCATCGCGGGCGGCGGGGCTCCATTCGCGCCCGCCAAAACGTTCGATGATGGCGATCTCGCCATCCACCAGGTAGGCGGCCGATTGCGCCTCTCCGCTGGAGATCCTGACCCTCGCTTTCGCCGCCACGTTGCACAGTCCGTCGGCGCCGGAAGGCAGGGGTTGCGGCGTAAGGGTCGGGCCGTTGACATAGATCGAGCCGTCCGGACGGAAGCCCATGCGGTCGATGCAGACGTGGCGCTCCGTTTCGCCGGGCGCGATGTGCTTGTGGTAGACCGCGAAGAGCTCCTTGCCGTCGGGCGAGGCCACCACGGAATGGTGGCCGGGGCCGCTGATGGTGTTTTCATGCCCCTCGCGGCTCAGCACGGGATTGTCCTTCCATTTTTCGAAGCGGCCGAGCGGGCTGGCGGCGGTGGCGAAGCCGACGCCATAGTACGGCGAGGCGTACAGGTTGGCGGAATACATCAGGTAGTAGGTGCCGTTGCGCTTGAGCATGACCGGGCCTTCGTTCCAGCCTTTGTCCTGCCACTTTTTCCCGTATTCCCACGCCTGCGTGGAATAGATCAGCATGCGGGGCTCGCCCTTGAGCCCCATCAGGTCGGGCGCGAGTTCGCATCCGTTGATGGCGCGGTGGTCGACGCCGATGCCCTTTTCGGACCAGTAGAGGTAGATCCGCCCGTCCTCGTCGAAAAAGACATGGGGATCGATGCTCGGATGGATCTCGGTCAGCGGCTCGGGTTTCGAGCGGTAGGGGCCTTCCGGGCGGTCGGCGACGGCGACGCCCAGGAAGTGGGGGCCGCCGGGTTGCTTGCGGGCGCAGTAGAAGAGGTAGAAGCGGTTGCGGTATTCGACGAATTCCGGCGCCCAGAAATCGTGCGCGCCGATGGCATCCTGGATCTTCAGGCGGCCGTGGCGTTTCCAGTCCACCAGGTTTTCGGACGAGTGGAAGTCGAGCGAGGTGGTGACCAGATAGTATTTTCCGTCCGACGCCCGCCTGCAATACGGGTCGGGGCCCCGGGGAATCACCGGATTGGTGTAGCCCGCCGTGGCCAGGCACGGCAGCAGGCAGGCCAGCGCACATGCGGCGGCCCGCCGCCGCGGGATTCCCTTCCATCCGGATATCGCGTCCATCTCCATGTCGCCCTTTTCGCCAATGACCGGGTCAGACTACAATGGACGGAGCCGGATGAACATGTCCGTTCGTTCCAAAAGCATATCCAAAGAGGGATCCGAAGGCGCTAGAGACCGTGGTCCGCCTGCGGAAATAATAGGATCCACGGAAGCCCTTTGACGCTTATCGCTTCCGGATGGGGCCGGGGTTCAGGATATGTTCCCCCTTGG
>JBGSLE010000561.1:0-11663 GCA_041740875.1 Pontiella sp.
ATCGTCAACCTGGTCAACCTCTTCAATCTCGACAGCGTCGTCCTCGGCGGCGCCATGCGCTCCATCCTGCCGTTCATGCTCGAACGGGCCAAGGCGACCGTCACCGCCCGCGCCCTGGCGCAACCGGGCGCCGAGGTCGCCATCAAGGTCGCCGGGCGCGAAGACGACGCCGTCTACGGCGCCGCCTGCCTGGTACTCGACGCCATCATGAACCATCCGATCACCTATGTGCGCTCGTTCGCACCTTCTCCCAACAACCATGGTTGACACCCCCGCCCCATATTGTTACTTTCGATGACAAATTAGGGGTTCAGCATGAGATTGGGGATCATTGGACTCGGCAACATTGGCCGGGTACACGCAAAAAACATCTTGGAGGGAGCCGTTCCGGATTGCGAATTGGTCGCCGTTGCCAACCAGCCCGCCGAGTCGATGGACGATTACAAGCGGCTGGGCATCGCCTGCTTCGATGATGCGCACGAGCTGATCGGTTCGGGCTTGGCGGAGGCGGTGGTGGTGGCGTTGCCCACCCACCTGCATGCCCCCATCGGCATCCGTGCGCTCGAAGCCGGGTTGCACCTGATGATGGAAAAACCGCTCGCCTGCCACAAGGCCGAGGGCGAACGGATCCTCGCCGCGCGCCAGCGCGAAGACCAAGCCGTGGCGCTGATGATGAACCAGCGCACCCACCCCTGCTACGCAAAGATCAAACAATGGATCGCGTCCGGCGCGATCGGCAAACTGCAACGCGTGGCGTGGACCATGACCAACTGGTTCCGCCCGGAAATCTACTACCAATCCAGCCCGTGGCGCGCCACCTGGAAAGGCGAAGGCGGCGGCGTGCTGATGAACCAGTGCCCGCACAACCTCGACGTGTTGCAATGGCTGGTCGGCATGCCGTCGAAAATCCGCGCCCGCTGCGAATTCGGCAAGTACCACGGCATCGAGGTCGAGGACGAGGTTTCGGCCATGCTGGAATTCCCCAACGGCGCGACCGGCCTCTTCGCCGCCAGCACTGGCGAGTCGCCCGGCGTCAACCGGCTGGAGATCGTCGGCGATCTCGGTACGGTCATTACGGACGGGAACGAGGCGCGGCTGGTGCGCAACCGCGAACCGGCCCGCGCCTTTAGCCGTTCGACCGACGAAATGTTCGGCGCGCCCGAAACCACCGAAGAACTATTCAAACCCGCGGGCCCGGTCAACCAGCATGCCGCCATCCTCTCCAATTTCATCCAGGCTGCGCTGGGTAAGGCCGCGCTGGTCGCCCCGGCGTCGGAAGGGTTGAACTCGCTGGAGCTGGCGGGAGCGATGATCTACTCCACTTGGATCGGCGACGCCGTCGAACTTCCGCTCGATGGCGCGGCCTACGAGGTGGTTTTGCAGGGGAAAATCGCGGCTTCGAAGCCGCGTACCGTGGCGCAGACGGCGGCCAAGGTGGACATGTCGAAATCCTATCGGTAAGGGGAAAAAAATGAGCGAAGCGCAAAAGGGCAGCGGGCTGCCCATGACCAGCAAATGGGATCCGGAAAAGACACGGCAGGAGGAGGCGTTCCTGCTGGAGTTGGAAACCAAGCCGTTCGGCGAAAAAATCAAGGGCTACTTCAAACTGACCGGCCCGGCCTGGATGCAGAGCGCCATGACGCTCGGTGCCGGCAGCGCGGCGGCATCGGTCGTGGCGGGCGCGTTTTTCGGCTACCAGCTGCTGTGGGTCCAGCCCATCGCCATGCTCCTGGGCGTCTTCATGATGGCGGCGCTGGCCAACATTACACTGACCAAGGGCGAGCGCGGCTACGAGGTGGTCCGGCGCGAGCTGCACCCGTCCATCGCCTTTTTCTGGGCGCTCGCAACCGTCGTCTCGACCGTCATCTGGCACTTCGGGCAATACGCCCTGCTCGGCGGTGCCTTCTGGGACATGGCCAACGTGGCCGGCATCCAAAACGCGGGCGAGACGAAAACGGTGGAAACCATCGTGCGCTTTGCCGGCGGCTTCCTGATCCTCGGCATCAACATCGCGCTGACGTGGAGCTATGGCGGAAAACCCAAGGGCATCAAGATCTACGAACGGTTCCTCTGCTGGGTCATTCGACTGACCATGCTAGCGTTCCTGATCGTCGTCATCGTGCAGGCGTTCAAGGCACAGATCGATTTTGGCGCGATATTCAAAGGCTTCTTCACCATCTCCATCCCCGAGGGTCCGGGATCGCTCACCACCGTTCTCGGCGCCATCGGCGCGGCGGTCGGCATCAACATGACCTTCCTCTACCCCTACTCCATCCTCGCGAAGGGCTGGGGCAAACACCACAAGGGGCTGGCGCGGTTCGATCTGGCGATGTCGCTCTTCGTTCCCTACGTCATCCTCACCTCGCTGATTATTATCGGCATGGCCTCCACCGTACATGGAAACCTTCCCGGGGGAACCACCATCGCCAACTTTAAGCCGATCCAGGCGGCGCAAAGCCTTACGGGCGTCTTCGGCGGCCCAATCGGACGCATCGTCTTCGACCTCGGCTTCATCGGCATGGCCTGCGGCGCGATCAGCGCGCACATGGTTTGCTGCGGCTTCACGGTCTGCGAAATGTTCGGATTGGAATACACGCCCAAGCGCTACCGCCTCTTCACCCTCACCCCGGTCATCGGCATCCTCGGCGTCATGGTTCAGAACACCATCTGGCTGCCGGTCATCGCCTCGGCCGTGGCCTTCACCATGCTGCCGATCGCCTACGTCTCGTTCTTCATCCTCAACAACAAGCGCAGCTATCTCGGCGACGCCGTTGGCAAGGGTTGGAAACGAATCGCCGTCAACATCGTCCTGCTCATCGCCGTCATCATGTCGCTAATCGGTGCCGGCATCAGAATCAAGAGCGGCGTGATCGACAAGATCAAGCAAATGGCCGCGTCTGCGGAGTCGAAATAATGGCTTCGGCAACGATTGCAAACGGCGCCACCTACGCCCCGACCGCCCACGCCGAAAAGGTGGTGGATCCCGGCGGATTTTGCTTTGCCGCCGCCTTCCTCGACCACGGCCACATCCATGGCCAGACCAACGGGCTGAAGGATGCGGGCGCCACGCTGAAATGGGTCTACGACCCCGATCCCAAAAAAGTCGCCGAATTCCGGCAGAAACACCCGGAGGCCAAGGCGGCGGAATCGTACGGGCAGATTTTGGACGATCCGAAAATCCGCTTGGTCGCGGCGGCGGCGGTGCCCTGCGAGCGCGCGGAAATAGGCTTCCAGGCGCTGGAGGCGGGCAAGGACTATTTTACCGACAAGTCGCCCTTCACCACGTTGGAGCAACTCGCGGAAGCGCGGCGGAACGTCGCCGCAACCGGGCGCAAATACATGGTCTATTTCAGCGAACGGTTGCACAACGAGGCGGGCATGAAGGCGGGCGAACTGATTGCGCAGGGCGCGGTCGGGCGCGTGCTGCAAGTCGTCAACCTCGCGCCGCACCGGTTGAGCAAGGCGATCAGACCGGCGTGGTTTTTCGAAAAGCGCAAGTATGGCGGCATCATCACCGACATCGGCTCGCACCAGTTCGAGCAGTTCCTGGCCTACACCGGCGCGGCGGATGCGCAGATCAATTTTGCGCGCGTGGAAAACTTCAACAACCCCGACACGCCCGGACTGGAGGATTTCGGCGAAGCCTCGCTGACGGCCGACACCGGCGCGTCGTTCTACTGCCGGATGGATTGGTTCACGCCGGATGGCTCGCCGGTCTGGGGCGACGGCCGCACCTTCGTCGTCGGAACCGAAGGCACGCTCGAAGTCCGGAAATACATGGACGCCTGCCGGCACGCGCCGGACAGCCGCATCTTTCTGACCAACGGCAAAACGCAGCAGGAGATCGAGTGTTTCGAAAAGGTCGGATTTCCCTTCTTTGGCGAACTGATCCTCGACTGTCTTCACCGCACCGAAAACGCCATGACGCAGGCACATGCCTTCAAGGCCGCCGAACTTTCCATGAAAGCCCAGGCCATGGCCGACCGGCGGTAAAAGCCTACGGCGTCCACTGCGTGTTCCAATCCACGCCGATGGTGAAAAAGCCGTTGGTGTCGGCGGCTTCGTTCTGGAGGTGGAGGATGGCGTCCGCGTAGGCCGTCGCCTGCGTGGCGACCGTCCAGTCCGCCGCGACCAGCGAAGCGGCATACCGGAGTTGGTAGGTGCGCCCGAGGCGCCCATTCATGCCGACCGCAACCCCGACCGCACCGTTGGTTTGCAGGGCCATCGCATAGTGTTCGTCAAGGTGGTCTCCCCCATCGTCTGGATCGGTTCCGGCGATGATCTCGAACAGGTCCGAATAGCCATCGGAATCCGCATCCAGCCCCGACTCGATGGCGCTGTAGGGATCGCGCCCCGCCTGTAGTTCGGCCTTGTCCGAAGCCCCGTCGTTGTCGGAATCCTTATCGGCCCAATCCTCGGTGCCGTCGCCGTCGGCATCCCGTCCGGGAAAACCTTCGTCCGCATCGGCGATCCCGTCGTTGTCGCGGTCGCCATCGCTCGCGCGGATCCAGTCGATGGCCCAGGTGGCATTGGAGAGGCTGATCGGATCGATGCGCAGGCGGGTGATGGTTTGGTTGTTCCACTCGGCGGCCAGCGGCGAGGTGGAGACGGGGATGGTTATGGTTTGCCAACCGCCGTTGCCGGAATAGGAGAGGTCGAGCCTGCGGGCGGCAGCAAAGGAATCGGCTCCGGTCCGGCCCCAGAAAAACTGCACCCCGCCGTTGCCGCTGGCCTTCAGCTTGGCATGGATGACCGGCACGGCGTTTCCTGAAAAAGAAAAACCTGTCCTGGATATCTGCGGGTCGCTGCTGGTGGCCCGTCCGGAAAACGTGCCGCCGGCAACGGTGGCATTGGTGATGTTGTTGGCGTTCCAACCCTCGGTATTGCCCGCCGCGTTGAATTCGAAGCCCAAGTCTGCGGCATTGGCGGGGTCGCGGAAGACCAGGCGCTCTTCGCCGTCGCTAGGGCCGTCCCCGTCGCTGTCGACGCGCGTCATGATTTCAATGAGCTGGCCGTTTGCATCCAGCAACTGGATATCGACCACCTCGGTTTCAAAATACCCGGTGCTGGGTTGGAAGCGGATCTGCGTCACCGGAGCGCCGGGGTTGATGGGAATCTCAATGGTACGTTCGACATTGTCGTGCGTTACGGGGAATCCGGTGGACTGCGCCAAACTCCATTCGGCATCGCCGGGGAATTTCCACCAGACGCGGCCGGGGCCATAGCTGCGGGATTTCATGGTGGCGAGCACCTTGGCCGGCGCGGGAAGCGCCGATAGGTCGGGACTATCGAGCGCGGGAAGAAAGCTGTTCGAAACCATCTTCAAGCGTCCTGCCGTTCCATCCTGCACCCAGACTCCGGGATTCGGCGTCCAGCGGTCGAACACCGGCGGGACATAGCTGGGATTGGCGTTCGGTTGCAGCGCGGCGGTATCCACCAGATGCTGTTCGATCCAGGCATCCATGGTGGCCACCAGCGCAGGGTTTGCATCGGCCAGGTTGTTTTCTTCGCCGATGTCGCTGGCGATGTTGTACAGCTCGTAGCGGTGGTTGCCAAAGCCGCCGTTGCCGTGAAAGAAGCGGATCAGTTTCCAGTCGCCCTGCCGCACCCAAACCGCCGGGAAGGTGCCGGTGGCCGGGGTGGCCTGCGGAAACTGGCTAAAGACGCGGTTTCCGTTGGCGGGCGGCTGGCCGAGCAGCGACGGTACGAGCGAGGTGGAGTCGAGCGCATAGCCGTCGTAGGGTTGCAGCCCGAGCATGTCGAGAATCGTCGCGTAGATATCGAGGTTGTTGACGTTGTTGCTGTTGGTGGTGCCGCCGGCCACCTGCCCGGGCCAGGCGACGATGAAGGGGACGTGCGTGCCGCCATCCCAGATGCAGGCCTTGCCGGCGCGCGAGGGATAGTTGTCGGTCGGCACGGCCAGATCCTCGGCGAGCCAGCTATACATCCAGCCGCCGTTGTCGCCGGTGAAAAAGATGACGGTGTCGTCGGAGAGCCCGAGCGCTTCGAGCTTGTCGAGCACGACCCCCACCCCGTCGTCCATCACCTCGACCATCGCGGCATAGGTGGGACTGTTTTGCCGCCCCTCGGAGTCGGACCGTCCAACATATTTCGCCCGCACATCGGGCTTGGCCTCGAAGGGGCCGTGTACGTCGTACCACCAGAGGTTCATGAGGAAGGGCTGGTTGCGGTTGCCCTCGATGAAATCGGCGGCCCAGGCGGCGAGGAGGTCGTTCACATGGTCGTCGGTGGCGACAGGTGTTCCATCCGGCCAGTTGGCGGGAATGTTGGAATCCGCCGTGAACGGGGCGAAATAGCCGCCCGGAGGGCCGGAATGGTAGCGGCCGCCGACCACGAAATCGAACCCCTGGTTTTCGGGGATGTATTCGTCCCGACCCAAATGCCATTTGCCGAGGAACGCGGTGGAATAGCCGACCTGCTTCATGAGTTCGGCGTAGGTGACGTAGGCGTTCGGCAGGCGCGTGCGCGATCCCACCGGTGTGGCGGGCAGGTATGAGTTGGCCGTGGCTGCGACGGTTGGATCAAGAACGACCTTCACATCATGACCCGCCGGCGTGTTGACGCGGACTCGGGCGGGATAGAGTCCCGTCAGGATCGCTGAGCGCGTCGGCGAGCAGAGGGCGTTGGCCGAGTGCGCATTGGGGAAGTTCACGCCCCGGTCGGCCAACCGTTCGACATTGGGGGTTTGGTAGTAGTCGCCGCCGTTGACCGTCACGTCGCGCCAGCCCAGGTCGTCGGCCAGCATGACGATGACATTCGGGCGGTTGCCGCTTTCGCCGACGGCGATGCGGTCGAAACCAATCCCCTCGCCGCTGGATGCTCCCGCCAATTCGATCCGCAGCCGCTTGAGGGTTCCACTCCAGCCAGGGTTCGAGGCCATGTCGATCTCATAAGTCGTATAGCCGGGATCGGAGGCGACCATGGCAAAACCCACCGCATGGCCGGCATAGGTTGGATCGGATTCGGTCTGGAACGCAATGGAGGCTGCCGTTCCGGCCGACCCGTTCCTGGCCTTCACAAAAATTTTGCGGATTCCGAGCAGATCGAGTCCGAGGTTGTCCGGCGATTCGATGGAGAGCGTCGCGCCGGAAGCCGTCACGGCATAGTCGCCACCTGCAACCGAAGCGCTGGCCGCGCCCGGTGCCGTCCAGCCCTCCGGGTCGCCAGCCACGTTGAAGATCCAGCGCAGGCAGGAGAGGACGGAAAGGTTTTCGTTGTGCAAATCCGCCAAGGCTTCGTCGTCCAGAACGGAGTCGTAGAAGCGCACGTCGTCCATCTCTCCATCGAAAGAGAGAACCGCATCCGCCGCGATGCCCGAGGGCGCGCCCGCCAGCATCGCCGTCGGGGAACCCAGCTCACCAACCGCATGTGCCGTCCCGTCGGTACGCGCGGCAATGTCCATGGAGTGGAGAACGGTCTGCCCGAACGGAACGGCCGTCACCTGCACAAGCCCGTTGCTGGCAACGCCGGGGTTGGAGGAGGCCCGGTAGCGCAACGCCACCAAATGCCATTGGTTCCGGGTCAGGAGGGAATGGGCGGAAACCGTCGCCACTTTGCGCGCGCCGTCACCCGCAAAAACGCGCAGGGTTCCGTCCTGGGTCTTGAGGTTGAAGCCGGTCGTCATTTCCGCAAGGGTATTGCCATCGCTGCAATCGAGCAGGCGTTCGTTGGCGTCCAATCCATCGCTGGAATAACGAACCCACGCCGTCACCGTAAATTCTCCGGCGGGGAGCAGCGTGTTGCAAGGCCCAAGATTGAGGTGGTCGCCGTCCGCCTCCTCGAAATCGAGCGCGCCGGCGAGCATCCCCGCCCGTCCGCGCAGGAGCGTGGTCGAAGTGGCGTTGCGGTTTCCGATGCTGTCGGCGATCGGTTCGTGCTGGAAGGTTTCGTCGAGCCGGTAGCGATGAACCAGCGCGGCCTCCGCCGAGACGAGGCCGAGGCAAACCAAACTGGACAGCAAAACTCGATAGAGACGTGTCATTTGAGCTCCTTGATCAATCCCGCCGTACCGCGCCAACCAGCATGCCGATCAAATCCGCCGGCATTAGAAAACAAATCCCACAGAGGTCTGTTGCGGGGCTTCAGCGGCGGGTTGCGGGTTGCGCTTTTTCCGCTTGGCGGTGTCCTCGCCGCTTTTTTTACCCGAGGCAACGGTTGGTTGCGAAACCACCGACTTCATTTTCGGCACCACGTTGAAGGCCAGTCCTTGGAGCTGGAAAACGAGATTGTCCTCACCAACATCGGGAGTTACCGCCGTGATGGTCAACGGCGTTGAAACCTCAAGATCGTCGAAGTCATTGACAACGCCTTCCTGAATGGCCCGTTTGCCTGTGACGGTCGCCTTTCCCGAGGTTTGACGGTTGCTGTCGGACACCGTTATGCCAAAGCTTTCGTTCGGTTTTTGGCGCTGGATCGCCCTTGTGAGCGTGAGCGTATACGCATCGGTGACCTCGGTGCCGCGATTGTCGGGAGCGACGAATCCCTGGTAGAGCTGGACGCGCAGGCGGAACGACTCCCCCTGGTCGAAGTTGGGTTTTTTGCTGTCGTCCAAAATGGCCAACCCCTTCGCATTGACGAACGGCCGCCGCGTGCCTTGCGCGCCCTTCGGCGCCTGGGAGGTAAAGAACGCCGTGACTCCGTCGATGCCGGTTGGGCAGCTGTGGTAAAGCACCGTGTCGCCCTTTTTAATACCGGTTTCGTAACTGAGCACCACTTCGGCAGCCTGCGCCGCGACCACGCCTGCAAGCATTGCACCGATCATCCCATTTCTTCTCATTGCCATATTCCTTTTCCGTGCCCTGTCTCCCGCGTCGGTTGATCCCATTGCGCTCAGATTTGGTTCTATTCCCTATTACACCCGCGCTTGCACCCTGTCCACCCGATTCTGGAACCAAGTGGTTTGCAGTTATGCAACTATCTATTAATAAAATGGTTGAAAAATGTAATCAGTCGCATATTTGATGCTGGAACACGCCCCGCCCGGAATCGCCAGACCTGTTCATCGCCGCCACGCACCCGTGCCCCCAATGCCCTGGTTTGGTACTATTCCCTTAGGATCGCTTGTAAAACAGAAGTTCCGCGTGGTAATTGTAGCTTTTAATCCGGCTCGCGAAATCGGGAGGACAACGCATGCGAAATAAAATCCTGCTGGCCCTGTGGCTGGCGGCATCCGGCCCCATGGGATGCCTCGCCGCGCCAGGAACCATCACCATCCAAGTGGACCGGCCAACGGTGTCTCTGCCGGAAACGCTCTACGGACTGTTCTACGAGGATATCAACAATGCCGCCGATGGCGGACTCTATGCCGAGCTGGTTCAGAACCGGTCGTTCGAATACCATTCGCTTGAATCAAAAAACATCCAGCTCAAGCTGGAGGGGTTCGTCGACTTCACCCCCTTGAGCGCCTGGCAAAAGGTCGAACAGGAGGGCGGCGCGTGCAACCTGTCAGTGGAGAGCGCGCAGCCGCTGAACGACAACAACCCCCACTACGCCCTGCTTCGGATTGTTAACGCAGGCAAGGGGGTTGGCCTTTCAAACGACGGCTTCGGCGGCATAAGCGTCGAAAAGGGCGCGTCCTACGATTTTTCCCTCTTCGCAAAACGAAGCGCGAGCCCGGACGCGCCGCTGCGGATCACCCTGCGCAACGCCGCCGGCGAAGCGATCGGCACGGCAACCGTGCCGGGCATCTCCACGAAGTGGGAACGGCACACCGCCGTGCTCGTGCCGACCGAAACCGCCGAAAAGGCCACGCTGGAAGTGGTGACCACCGGTGCGGGCGAGGTGTGCCTGGACATGGTTTCGCTCTTCCCGCGCGACACCTTCAAGGGCCGCAACAACGGCCTGCGCAATGATCTCGCGCAAGCGATCGCCGAACTCAACCCCAAGGTGTTCCGCTTCCCCGGCGGATGCATCGTACACGGCCACGGGCTGGAAAATGCCTACCGCTGGAAAGAGACGGTTGGCCCGGTCGAGGCGCGCAAGCCCAACTGGAACCTGTGGGGTTACCACCAGACCCATGGATTGGGCTACTTCGAATATTTCCAGCTCTGCGAGGATATCGGCGCCGAACCGCTGCCGATCCTAGCCGTCGGCGTGAGCTGCGGGTTCCGCAAACCAAATGAATTCGCGCCGCTGGACGAAGTACAGCCGTGGATCGACGACGCCCTGGATCTGGTCGAATTCGCCAACGGGCCCGCCGATAGCCGCTGGGGCCGCGTCCGTGCCGAGATGGGGCACCCGGCGCCGTTCAACCTGAAGTATGTGGGGCTCGGGAACGAAGACCACGACACGCCCGGATTCCGCGCACGCTTCCCCATCTTCGTCAAAGCGCTCAGGGAGCAATGCCCCGAAATTAAAATCGTTGGAACCTCCGGCCTCGGCCCCAAGGTTCCGCTATACGATTGCATGTGCGAGCAGCGGGTCGATCTGTCGGACGAGCACTATTACCAGCCGCCGGAATGGTTCATCGAAAACCAGCACCGGTTCGACGCATGGGACCGGAGCCAGCCGCCGGTCTTCGTCGGCGAATATGCCTCGCGCGGCAACACGATGTACAACGCCGTGGCCGAGGCCATCTACCTGACTGGCATCGAGCGCAACGCGGACCTCGTCCAGATGACCGCCTACGCGCCGCTCTTTGCGCGCTATGGGTTTACGCAATGGAAGGCGGCCAACTTGATCTGGTTCGACCACAAGACCGTGGTGCGCACCCCGAACTATTACGTCCAGCAGCTCTTCAGCCTAAACAAGGGCGACGTCTATCTGGAAAACAAAGCCGATTTCGGCGCAGCCACCAACCTCGCCGTAGCGGCGAGCCTGGACAAGGCGACGGGCGACGTCGTGGTCAAGATCGCCAACGCTTCGGGACAGGCGGTTGAAACCATCCTCCATCTGGCAGGCGTCGGCGCAACGGCCTCCGAAGGCACGCTAACCCTTCTGGCCGGCGAAAAAACCGCGGCCAACACGCTGGAACAGCCCGGCCGGATCCAGCCGGTCGCAAGCCGAATCAAGGTCGGCAAACACTTCGCCTACACCATCCCGCCCATGTCGGTCCAATTCATCCGGATCCCGCCGGGCCGCTAGGGAAACGCGCGCCAGCCTGATATGTACAATACCAATGCAATCCAACAATTGGCCGCGTTGCACCAGCGCCAAGCGTTACCCATCTTTCGGTCTTTAATTTAAAATTCAATGGATGTATCTATCTACGCGCGTCGTCTTCTTTCGCAATCACGACCGTTGTCCGCCGCCAACAAACCGGAAAAAACGAACGCCTTGTTTAAGGTTACTGTATTATACCATTAACAAAAAAATGAGATCCCATGCATAGGAACGCCAAACGGATACCCGCCCCTCTTTTCCTAGCCGCCGCCGTGCTGCTCGTCACGGGCTGCACGGCACCCGCCCCGCACGCGGCAAGCGGCGATGCCGCGTCGGCGGACTGGAAACCGCTGCTTAATCCTTCCCTGTCCGGCTGGGAGCTGTTTTTCGGGGTGCCCGACCCGTCGATCTCCGTTCCGGGCTACACGCACGCCGCGGATCCGAAGAAACGCGCGCCGCTGGGTCTCGGCAGCGACCCGCTCCGCGTCTTCACCGTTCGCATGGACGACGGCGAGCCGGTGCTGCACATCACCGGCGAAATC
>JBGSLE010000562.1:0-2942 GCA_041740875.1 Pontiella sp.
GGGTGGTGCAGATCGAGCCGGGGCCGATGCCGACCTTGACGGCGTCCGCGCCGGCATCGCGCAGCGCGAGCGCCGCTTCGCCGGTGGCAATGTTGCCGCCAATGACCTGGATGTGGGGGAATTTGCCCTTCACCCAGGCGACCATGTCGATGACGCCCTTGGAGTGCCCGTGGGCGGTATCGACCACCAGCACATCCACATATTCGCGGCTAAGGATCTCGGCGCGTTCGTAGTCGCCCGGCCCGATGGCTGCGGCGACGCGCAGGCGGTATTTATCGTCGCGGTTGAAGAGCGGCTCCTCGTTTTCGATGAGGCGGCGGACGTCGGCGTAGCTGTAGAGGCCGACGAGCTTGCCCTTTTCGAGCAGCGGCAGCTTGCCGATCTTGTGCTGCTGCATGATGTCGTAGGCCTGGCGCAGGTTGGTTTCGGGCTTGGCAGTGACGACCTCGGTGGTCATGACGTCGGTCACCTTGGCGCGCTTGGAGCGGGCGAAGCGGATGTCCTTGGAGGTGAGGATGCCGATGAGTTTGCCGTCGTTGTCGAGGATCGGGAAACCGCTGAAGCTGTAGCCTTTTTCCGCGCGGCGGATGGCGATGGTTTCGAGCGTGTCGTTGACGTTGAAGGTGATGGGGGCGGAGATGAGGCCGTTGAGGTGGTGCTTGACGCGGCTGACGTGCGCGGCCTGCTGCTCCGGTTCGAGGTTTTTGTGGATGACGCCGATGCCGCCGAGCATGGCCATCGAGATCGCCATGCGCGCTTCGGTGACGGTGTCCATCGCGGCGCTGAGGAAGGGGATCTTCATGCGGATGTTGCGGGTCAGCTTGGCGGAGATGTCGGTCTGTCCCGGCAGGAAGTCCGCGTATTGGGTGATCAGGGAAACGTCGTCGAAGGTGAGGCCCTCGTGGGGGAAGGTTTCCATGAATTCGGCAATGTGTTTGTTTTGGTTCATTTTTTGCGTCCTTTTGCCGAGCCATTGTGTGCCGCGTCCCGGAACGAGTCAAGCGCCGGGGTAAAAAGTTCGCGGTTTTGTCAATAGAGGTCGTACTTGCAGAGCACGCCGTCGAGTCCGCCGGACCGCAGGGGCTGCTTCCATTCGGGCTTGAGTCCGAGCTTTTTGGCAAGGGTGGCGTCGCCGTAATAGACGAAGGCCGAGGAGCCGGTACACTTTTGCTTGAGGAAATCGCCGAACTCCTTGAGCAGCCCGGTCACTTCGTCGGGGTTTCCGAGCCGGATGCCGTAGGGGGGGTTGGTGACGATGGTGGTGTTTTGCAGCCCTTCGAGCGTGCGGAAATCGGTGCGGCACACCTTGATGGTGCCCATTTTTGGCAGTTCGGAGCGGTTGGCGTTCACGGCCTGGACGGCGGTGGCGTCGATGTCGCTGCCGTTGATGAGCCCATCGGGGATGGCGTGCATTTCGGCATTGGCCTTGGTTTTGACCTGGTTCCAGACGGCGGCGTCGAAATCGGGCAGCCGCAGGAAGCCAAACTTGTGGCGGAGGTGGGCGGCGGGAATGTTCGCGGCGAGCATGAGGGCTTCGCAGAGCAGGGTGCCGGAGCCGCAGAAGGGGTCGTAGAGCGGGCGTTCGCCGTGCCAGCCGGAGAGCCGCAGGATCGTGGCGGCGAGGGTCTCCTGCATGGGGGCCTCGACGGATTCGGTGCGGTAGCCGCGCTTGTGCAGCGAGCCGCCGCCGAGGTCGACGCTGATGCGCGCCTTGTTCTCGTGGATATAAAGGTTGAGCAGCAGGTCCGGGTAGTGCGTATCCACGTCCGGGCGCTTGTCGGTCTTGGCGCGGAACTGGTCGACGATGGCGTCCTTGAGGACCTGCGCGGCATACTGCGAGTTGCGGATGTTGCTGTCGGCGACGTTGGACGTGATGGCGAAGGTCTTGGCCAGGGTGAGGAAGTCGGACCAGTCGATGTTTTGGGCGGTTTTGTAGAGGTATTTCGCGGAATGGCAGTCGAAGGAGATCAGCGGCGCGAGGATGCGCGAAAAGATGCGCGTGCGGTAGACGATGTCGCAGGCCGTGCGCGGGTCGGTGCGGAAATAGCATCCGAGGTAGCCGGGTACGATATGGTCGGCGCCCAGTTCCTTGAGCTCGGCCTCGCCGGCCGCTTCGGCGCCGGAAGCCAACTGCCCGAAATATTGCCCGGTGCGCTGGTAGAGGTACCCGCTCATTTACGGGCGGGACGGTTGTTTTGGTCGACGAAGACCACGATCGGCTTGAGCGCGCGGGCCTCTTCGTCGGTGTAGTGGCCGTAGGAGATGATGATGACCTTGTCGCCCTTCGCGGCCAGCCGCGCCGCCGGGCCGTTGAGTTCGATCACGCCGGATCCGCGCTCGCCGGGGATGGTGTAGGTCTCGAAGCGCTGGCCGTTGTTGAGGTTCACGACATGCACCTGTTCGCCGGGCAGCATGTCGGCCATCTCGAGCAGGTCGCGGTCGATCGTGATGCTCCCCTCGTAATACAGCTCCAGCCCCGTGATGGTGGCGGTGTGTATCTTCGATTTGTTCATGATGCGGTACATCGGGGATCCTCGGTTGAAAGCGGCGCATATTGTGCCCGTGGCCTGGTTCCGTCAACAACTTGTTTGCACGGTTTTTCGGGGCCGGATTCGGGCATAAAACGGTGATTTCAAGGGGTTTTTGCAGGCTTAACCATAAAATAATCAATTTTGTATGGCAATCGGGGCGGAACTGCACAGAATGGTTCCCATTTTCAAGCGACAGGGCGGAGCCGCGAAAATGGCCGAGAAGATTCCATATACTGAAAAGAAGCTAAAAGACTGGGCCGGCTGGCGCGCCTTCCGCGACGGCAAGGCGCTGTTCGAGCGCGGCGTGGTGGAGGAGGTCGCCTACGAGCACCCCTACATCACCGGCAGCCTGAACCTCGGGCCGCGCGGCATGCGCAGCAAGTTCGAGGTGCTGCGCAACGGCCTCGTCGA
>JBGSLE010000563.1:0-4113 GCA_041740875.1 Pontiella sp.
GCATCGCCTACGTCCTCGATGAAACCGGCGACTTTGTCGAAACGCGCTGCAACACCGAGATGGTCGATATCGACCCGCTGGAAGAGGACGACATCGAATACCTGCGCATCAAGATCCGGCGGCACTACGAATACACCCAAAGCGCCGTCGCCCGCCGCATCCTCGACCAGTGGGAGGAGTCGCTGCGCAAGTTCGTGAAGGTGGTTCCGGTCGACTACAAGCGCGCGCTGGCCCTGCTCGCCGGCGAGCAGTATGCCGGGGAATAGAGAAGGCTTTAGGCCTTAGGCTTTGGGCTATGGGGATTGCATGAGAGACCACCGGAAATTGAAGGCGTTCGAGCTGGCCGACGAGTTGGCCCTGCTGACCTACCGGGAAACACGTTCGTTTCCCCGGGAAGAGGTTTATGGGCTGGTTTCGCAAATGCGCCGCGCAGCCGTATCGGTTCCATCGAACATTGTGGAAGGGTGCGCCCGGAACACGGAAAAGGACTACCTTCGGTTTTTGGACGATGCCTATGGCTCGGCCAAGGAGTTGGGCTATCAGGCCTCGCTGGCCAGACGGATCGGTTATCTTTCCGCCTACACGCTTGAAGAGAATGCGGACGAAACCGCACGCGTGCTGAACGCGCTGATTTGTGCATTAAGAAAAGGGGGCGGAGAGCAGACCTAAGGCCTAATGCCTAACGTCCATAGCCTTCCGTCTCCGAAGGAGCGAATTATGGGAAAACCAACGGGATTCAAGGAATTCAAGCGCCAAACGGCGGTCGAACGGCCGGTCGAAGAGCGCGTCGCCGACTATCAGGAAATCTACGAGCCGTTCCCCGAGGACAAGCTCCAGCGGCAGGCGGCGCGCTGCATGAACTGCGGCATCCCCTTCTGCCACATCGGCTGCCCGCTCGGCAACCTCATCCCCGAATGGAACGACCTGGTCTACAAGGGCCAATGGCGGCGCGCGTGGGAATTCCTCTCCGCCACCAACAACTTCCCCGAATTTACCGGCCGCATCTGCCCCGCCCCGTGCGAGGAGGCCTGCGTGCTCGGCATCAACGAGCCTCCGGTCACCATCGAGAACATCGAGAAGATGATCACGGAACACGCCTTCAACGAAGGCTGGGTCGTGCCCGAGCCGCCCGAGGTGCGTACCGGCAAGAGCGTCGCCGTCATTGGCTCCGGCCCCTCCGGGCTGGCCTGCGCCGACCAGCTCAACCGCGCCGGCCACCAGGTGACGGTCTTCGAACGCGCCGACCGCATCGGCGGCCTGCTGCGCTACGGCATCCCCGACTTCAAGCTCGAAAAATCGGTGATCGACCGCCGCCTCGCTGTGCTAGAGGAAGAGGGCATCCACTTCCGCACCAACGCCGCCATCGGCACGGACGTCTCCGCCGCGGAGCTTAAGACGTTCGATGCCATCGTGCTCTGCTGCGGCGCCACCGAAGGGCGCGATTTGCCCATCCTCGGCCGCGACCTCGCCGGCATCCACTTCGCCATGGAGTTCCTGCCCCAGCAAAACAAGCTCGTCGCGGGCGACCGGCCCGAAAACCGCATCTCCGCCAAGGACAAGCACGTCGTCGTCATCGGCGGCGGCGACACCGGCTCCGACTGCGTCGGCACCTCCGTGCGCCAAGGCTGCAAGTCGGTCGTCAACTTTGAACTCTTCCCGCAACCGCCGCTCTACCGCCCGTCGCACCAGCCTTGGCCCTATTGGCCGATGAAGTTGCGCACCAGCTCCTCCCACCGCGAGGCCGCGCAGGATCCGCGCAACTATGCGATGCTCACCAAGGCTTTCGGCGGCGAGCAGGGCCACGTTGCCAGCGTCACCACGGTCAACGTCGAATTCACCCGCGAGCGCCAGACCGGCAACGCCAACATGGAAGAGATCCCCGGCTCCGAAAAGGAGTGGAAGGCCGACCTGGTCCTGCTGGCCCTCGGCTTCACCGGCCCCGAACGCGACAACGTCGTCAAGACCCTCGGCGTCGAGCTCGACGCGCGCGGCAACATCAAGTGCGATGAAAACTACCGCACCAGCGTCGCCAACATCTTCGCGGCGGGCGACTGCCGCCGCGGCCAGTCGCTCATCGTCTGGGCCATTTCGGAAGGGCGCGAAGCCGCGCGGTGCGTCGATATCCACCTCATGGGCGAATCCGACCTGCCGACCAAAGGCAAGGAAGAACTCCCCCGCCGGTAGCGCAACCATCTCCCTCGTGCTCGTACTCGTCCTCGATTCGCCAATGTTCGAGTACGAGTACGAGGACGGAATAGATACGAAAGAGAGGTGAAAGGCCGGTGTGCGCAGGCTACACCAGATACGTGACGGCCTCTTTTTCATTCAGGGTGAGGTGCCCTGTCTTGTGCAGCTTCTCAAACATCGCGGCCGCATCCGCCTCGGTGGCGTCCTTGCCCAACGTGGCTTTCAGGTGGCTCAGCAGCGTCGTTTTCTTCTTCGGGCGATTGGCGACGTTTTTCCGCAGGCGCTCCAGCACCCGGTTCAACGTGGCTTCTGCCCCGGCAGGCTCCGCCTTCACCGCCACCGCCGTCTCTTTGGCTTTGCATGAGAAGTGCAATGTGGCGAAACTGTCGTGGCGGTGCGCCTGAATGTGCCGGCTGCGCAGGTGCTGGATGAGCGGGTCAAATCCCTTGTCCTTGGAGACGATGTGGATGTACGCCGTTGGGTCGGTGGTCGCCGCCCTTCCCACATAGTAGGCCAGCGTAAAGTCCAGGGCATTTTTCCCGGAGGATGCCAGGCGAATGAGTTTCACGGAGGCCGAATGCTCCATCAGCTTTTCCACCAGTCCCGCATCCAGCTTGGTTTGTTTCGCCCCCAGCAGGAGCGTGAAGCTTACCGATTTGGTGCCGATGACGCTGGCATCCACCTCGTGGACGTTTTCAAAGTCCACAAAAACGTGGTTAATCCGCAGGGCGGGTTCTTGGGTGTCGTGCATGGCTTTCCTTTGCTGTTGGCGAGTCGGCGAGGAGCCCTCTTCGCCTTGCTTTATGCTACGAGTTGATGAACTTCCCTGTGAATCTTTGGGGAGAGAGTGTCTTCCGCCACATCGAGGTCATAGTCCATTTGAAGTCCCAGCCAAAAGGATGCCGAATTTCCGAAGTAGACGGATAACCGCAATGCCGTATCTGCGGTAACGCTTCTTTTTCCATGAACAATTTCGTTAATTCGGCGGGGGGATACCCCAAGGTCGCGGCCTAGTTTGTTTTGGCTGATTTCCATGGGTTTCAGGAATTCTTCGTTCAGGATTTCGCCAGGATGAACAGGGGCGATTTTTTTCATGATTTCACCTCAGTGGTAGTCAATGATTTCCACATCGCATGCGTTGCCGTCTTGCCACGTAAAACAGATTCGCCATTGCTGGTTTATTCGAATGCTGTGTTGGCCTTTTCTATTTCCGGATAACGCCTCCAGCCGGTTTGCCGGAGGAATCCGCAAATCATCAAGATGCATGCTCCTATTCAGCATTCGCAATTTACGAAATGCGATTTGCTGGATATCTGTCGGCAGCTTTTTCGAAAACTGCCGCGAAAAGATCTTTTCGGTCTCTTTGCATTTAAAGTTCTCGATCATCTCGGGCCGAGGGTATGACGCATGGCGTCATTGGTCAAGAATGGAGTCTTTTTTCCGGCGAACACCAGACAAGGGAAAGAACCGGTAGTCCGAGCGTAGATCCGGATCCCAACTTCTGGTCAGCCCAGTTCGGCGAGCATCTGGTTCATGGCGGCGGCGGCCTTGCGGCCTTCGCCCATGGCGAGGATGACGGTGGCGGCGCCGAGGACGATGTCGCCGCCGGCATAGATGCGGTCGATGGAGGATTTTCCGTTGCCATCGACGACAATGTTGCCCCACTTGTTGGTTTCGAGGCCGGGGGTGGTTTGCCGGATCAGCGGGTTGGAGTCGTTGCCGATGGCGACGATCACCGTGTCGACCTCCAGCTCGAATTCGCTGCCCTTGATCGCGACGGGGCGGCGGCGGCCGGAGTCGTCGGGTTCGCCGAGTTCGTAGCGCAGGCATTCGATGCCGCGCACCCAGCCTTTTTCATCGCCCAGGATCCGCTTGGGATTCTGGAGCATGTGGAAGAGGACGCCCTCCTGCTTGGCGTGGTGGACC
>JBGSLE010000564.1:0-18723 GCA_041740875.1 Pontiella sp.
TGATGCGGTTGCGGAAGGGAAGTTCGGGGTTGAGGTAGATATGGGCCAGCGTCGAATTCCACGGGATGGTGACGACGAGGTGGTAGCGGGTTCCGGGGTTTGCCGCCGGCAGGCGGGGCGGGGTTTCGTGTCCGCCCTGCAGGCGGCCGTCGGGATCGACGCCGGCGCTGAAGCAGGCGACGTCGGTGATGGGCGAGGCGGCGGGGAAATGCTTTTCCTCGCCTTTCATGAGGTATGCCCATGTTTCGGGGAAGGGCGCGGCGCGGGTGGAAACGGCGGACGCGGATAACAGCAGCAAGGCCAGCAGTGATTTCATGGTGGCCCACGTTAGGTGGGCAACGGCGGACTGTCAAGGCTGGCCGGCCGCGCCTACGCGGCGCCGGCCTTCTTTTCTTCGCCAACCGCCTGGGCCGCGGTGTTCGCAACCTTCCGGAAGGGGAATTCGACGGTGATGGCGGTTATGCCTCCCGTGCGGAATTCGACGGATGATTTGCCTTGGAGCATTTCGATGTAGCGGCGGGCGAGGGTGAGCCCGAACTTCATATCGACGACTTCCCGCCCTTCCTTGCCGCCTAGGACGGAGGCGAGCAGGGGATCGTTGGACTGTTTCGCCGTGTAGGCCAGCTCGAAGGCGACGTTCGCCATCTCTTCCGATGAGGCTTTGCGGGTGGCATGCAGACCCAGCCGGCCCTTTTCGGTTTTGTCGATGGCGTAGCCCAGCAGGATCGTCAGGATGCGCTGCACCTTCCGCTCGTCGGTTTCCACCAATTTCGGCACATTGTTGGCCGATTGGTATTGGGCGAAGCTGATGGCAAAAAAGAGCTTTTTCGCCTCTGCGTAGTGGGAGAATTGTCGGTCGATGGCCGCGATCAATCCATGGAGGTCGCATTCGGCGGGTTCGAGCTCTTCGGCGGCATCGGCCAGGTGCGTGTATTCGCTGCGGTGGTTCATCATGTCGATCAGGCTTCGGCAGCGGCTATGCGCCAAGGACAGGTCCTGCTTTTGTTCGGGGAGGAGGTTGTCGGACTTCCCGAGGATCAGCGCCGATTTGATGACCGGGTTGATGGTTTCCTGCACCGAGTCCTTGAGTTCGTCGATCAAGTTGCTGTTGATCCGGTTGATTTCCTTGACGGCTTCCAGTCGCTGCTCGAGTTCCGCGCGGTGCTTCCTGCCGAGTTCCTCGATCTGCCGGGCGTGGGAGTCGATCACCCTGGCGGCTTCGGATTGTTCCTGCCGCAGGGCCGACAGTTCCGCGTCGCGCTGCACGAGCGATTGTTCAGCGCTTTCCAGCCGCCGGGTCAGTTT
The DNA here is from genome assembly GCA_041740875.1 of Pontiella sp. GTDB lineage: Bacteria > Verrucomicrobiota > Kiritimatiellia > Kiritimatiellales > Pontiellaceae > Pontiella. The sequence goes on from JBGSLE010000564.1 coordinate 1,306, forward strand.
TTCGGCATTCCGTTTCGACTGGGCGATATCCATGGCCAGCGAACGGGTCTGCTCGCCGACCAGCGCTTCGGTGTTTTGCTGGCTGGCGTCGAACGCGAGCTGGAGTTCCTTCAGCTTGCCTTCCGCTTCTTCGCGCCGGGTGGTCTCCGCATTGAGGTTGTCGAGCAACTTGTTGATGCTGTCCTGCTGGTGGGCGATGCGCTCCTGGAGATCCTTCTCCTTGGCCTCAAGCTCCCTGCCGCCCTTGGCAAGCTGGTCGATCTTGCGCTGCAGTTCTCCCGTATGGCGCGCCAGGAAGGCGTCCTGTTCCTCGGCTTGCTGCTTGATCCTTGCGCTGTTCGATTTGTAGGCCTCGGCCAGCTTCCGGTATTCCGCCTTGAATTTCGCGACTTCCTCTTCGCGCTCCTGCAGGGATTGTTCGAGGGTTTGCTTCTCCTGCTGGAAGGACTCGAGTTTGAAGCGGAGCATTTCCTCGCTGCGCTGAAGGGTCTCAAGCTGGTCGCGCAGCTCGTTGGTCTCCTTGCCTATCCGTCGTTCCTGCTGGTCGGCCAATCGCTTGAGGCTTCCGTTGGCTTCGCCCAGGGCGGTTTCTAGCGCACGGCACTCCTGCCGGATGCGTTCGAGCTCGGCGGTGCGTTCGCGCAAGGCGTCTTCGAGCGATTCCTTTGCCTGCTGCATGTCGCCCACCTGTTTGCGCTGTTTGACCTCGGCAAGCCGGATTTCCGCAATGCTGAGATTGAGCTTATGGGTTTCACGGTCGATCAAGTCCTGCTGGCGCCGGTTCATCTGCGCGAGCTTTTGTTCGATCTGCTGCTTTTGGACTTCCGCGCCTTCGCGGGCCTGGATTTGGGCGTCGAACTCCCTGACCTTTGTCTGGAGTGCGGTTTCCAGCTCCTTGATCCGGATTTCCATGTCCTTTTCGTGCTGGTGCAGCGCCTTTTCCCGGATCTGCTTGCGGGCGAGCTCCTGCTTGATTTCCTTGGTTTCCGCTTCGATGCGCTCGGCGAATTGCTGCCGAAGCGCGTCGAGTTCCTCCAAGCTCCGGACCAGTTTTTCGGCGGAGGCCTTGCGTGCGGCGACTTCGTTCTCCAGTTCGGTGGCATGTTGTTCGGCCGTCCGTTTCAGCTCTTCCTGGATTTTCAGGAGCAGTTGCTCGGTCTTCCGCAGCTTGAGTTCGGCGGCCGCACGGCCCTCGTGTTCGCCGGCGAACGCGGTTTCGTGCTCCTGGGTCAGGGCGGATAGCCGCTGCGCGTGCTCTTCGGTGGCGGCATCCAGTCCGGTTTTGTATTTCTCCAGCGCGGCCTTGGCTTCGGCGAGGTTTTTCTCGGCTTCGCGGTGCAGCGCCGTTTCCTTGCCGAACTGTTCGCGCAGGGCGGAGGCGTGTTCCTCTGCCTTGCATAGTTCCTCTTCCTTGATCGAGAGCAGTTCCTCCCACTTCTGGCGCTTGTCGGTTTCGGCGGCCAGTTCGGCGATGCGGCCGGCCAGCTGGTCTTCCAGCTCGCGTTGGCGCACGGCCAGGCGTTCCTCGCTCTGCCGCAAGGCCTCTTCGGTCTGCTTGCGCGCGTCGAGGTGCTGCTTGTATTCGCGTTCCCGGACGGTCAGTTCCGCCTCGGCGATCTTTAGTTTTTCGATGGAGGTGGTGAGCGCCACGGCCCGTTCATGGTTTTCATGCTGCGATTTATGCAGCTCTTCGGTCCGCAGTTTCAGCTTGGATTCCAGCTGCTGGCAGGCTTGCAGCGCCAGCTCCTCTTTATTCTTTTGCTCCGAGATGTCGAGGGACAATCCGACGACGCCTTCCACCAGCCCTTCGGAAGAGATGATGGGCGAGAGGAGGTTTTCCATCCATCCCGTCCGCCCGCGGGCCTCGAAGGGGCGTTCCGATCGGCGCAGCTTGCCCGACTTCATCGCCTCGATCGCGAGCTTGTCGTGCTCGCGCGGGGTGGCCGGCATCACCTCGAAGATGGTTTTCCCGATCCAGGCCTCCTGGGGGATGCCGGTCCGCTCGGCCAGCCGCTGGCTGACGTAGAGGTAGCGGCAACGGGAATCCTTCACGTGGATGTCGGCCGGCAGCGAGGCGAGAATGGTGTTCAGGAATTCCAGCTGGCTCTTCTGCGAGGCCACCTCGCGTTTTTGGTAGCTGATGTTGCGCTGCGAGCCCCAGATGGCGACGAGCTTGTTCTCCTCGATGATTCCGATCACGTTGTTGAGCAGGTTGATCCGGGTGCCGGTGGCGTCCTGGCGAACGCTTTCGAGGTCGATCGACTTGAATCCGGCTTCTGCAAAGGCCTGTAACGTCTCGGCGTTCCTGAAGGGGCCGCAGCCGCCGTGCAGCTCGCCGATGGTTTTTCCGATCAGCTCGGTGCGCGGTATTCCATAGACGGCCGCAAAGGTTTCATTGCAGTCGGCCAAGGCCATTTTGCCTAGGATAGCTTCAGCCATCTTGGCTGGGTTCGCCGAAAGCGGGATCGGGGTTGCGGACGAAAGCTGGTAGAAGCCTTCGATCGTTTCGCCGACAAAATGCTGGTAGCGGGTCGTGGCGGCTTCCTGGGCGGCCTTTTCGGATTGGATGCCGCTCAGGTCGGAAACCCACCCGATGTAGCTTTCCACTTCCTTGCTTGCGTCAAACACCTTGGTGGCCCGGCAGTCGACGTGGACCTCGCGGCCTTTGGCAGGAACAAGGCGGAAACGCATGGCGAAGTTTTCCCCGCCACCGGCGAACGCCTGCCAAGCCAGCTTGAACGCTTCCCGGTCCGCCGGGTGGATGGCGCTGGCCAGCCCCTCCTTCAGGGCCTTTTTAGGGTAGAGCCCCGACATTTCCTGGAGGGCGGAATTGAGGTAGGTGCAGCTGCCTTCGCCATCGAGCTGGAACATGCCGACCCGGGCGTCGTAGAGGATGCCCTGGTAGCGGGTGGCCGTGTCCTTGAGTTCCTGTTGCGACAGTTCCAGGGATTTTCCGGTATCGGTGAGCCGTTGCCGCGTGGTTTCCAGTTCGGAAGTGATGGCCTGCAGCTCGCGGCTTGTTGCCTGGAAGCGCCGTCGGAACAGGAAAAACATGGTTATGCCAAGCACGAGCAGGACTGCGATGATGAGGTAGCTCGACAGGGAAAGCTCGATCGGCATGGAGAGCGGGGACGCGCCCTGCGCATGGCCGGTGACCGGGAGCAGAGCCAGGCCGGAAGCGAGGGGCAGAAGGTGGGCGGGTGAAAGCCTCGGAATGGACGTTGGTCTCATATACATGGGTCGCCTCGGTTGTTGTAACCGGGATGTCAAAAGCATCTTGCATGCCAATGGAGGCGACCGCAAATGGTTGCGGGCGGAGGGAGGATGCCGGTACGCCCGCATGCGGCGGTTGCGTCTAGGCGAGAGTGGCTGCGGAGGTGGATTTCCCGCGCCGTGTTTAGAGGATTACCCGTTGGCCGGGGGGCGGTTGCGGCTTGCTTTTTTGCCCGGCTTGCGGAGGCCGGCTGGAAGGGGGGGTGGGGGATTTTTTTCCGGGGCCGAACGCCGCCGGCTTGCTCCCGGCAGGCGCGGCGACCAGGGAAATCGCCTCCAGTGGCGTGGATCCTTCGAGCGCGCAGCCGACCTGCGCGACCCAAACCATTCCAGCGGCAATAAGGAGGCGAAACATGGCTTTGGTTCCTCGGTAACTAAGCTTTTCCCTGTCCGTTTTCCGGCATCCTTCTAAAGGCAAGGAGGATGGCGCCAAAAAAGACGATGTAGCCGGCGAGTTTTGTCGCCGGTTCGGCAGCCGGAGCGGGCTGGATTGCGGCGATTGCCGTCGGCGATGTGCTCGCCCCACCGCCGACGGAAGTCAGCAGCGCTTCGAGCCTGGGCTGGGCAGAGGGGGCCGGAGCAACCGCTTTCTTGTCGATGGCGGCCAGCAACGCATCGACGGTCTTGATGTCGGACGCGTTCCGCTCGTCCTCCGCCTTGGCGATGAATACCTTGTCGTCGAAGAGCGGGACGGTCAGCCGGCAACCGGGTGCGGCGACGAGGCGGTTTTTCCGGATCAGGTCCTTGATCCACTCTTTTTTCTTGGCGGCCGGAATGTCGGAGTCGATGCGGAGGGTGCCGTTGTCGCCCAGGACAATCTTGCGGCTGGGATCGTCCATGAAGACTGCAAAGGGGTTTTCCTTCGTTTCGATCCGGGCGGTTCCGCCCAGCACATGGATTTCGGCGGAGCCGCCGGATTCGGCGCGGGTGGAGAGTTCCAGCCCGGTGATGCGATAGGTGGCGTTGTCCTTGATGTAGACCTGGCCGCTGCCGCTGCCGGCGTTGCCGATCACCAGGACGCCGGTTATGCTGGACCGGTCCTTGAGCGTGACGGAGCCTTTGCTGGCCGAGGTGCCAAAGGCCGTGGCCGAGAGGGCGATGCGCCCGTTGAGCGAAAGGTTGTCGGCCAAGGTCATGTTGGCATAGCCGGTGGCCGAGGCGGGAATGCTCACGGTTTGCTGGTGGGGGACGGGGCTCCAGAGATTGATGTTGCCGTTGCCCGAAAGGAGGAGTTCCTGCCCGTAGAGGTGGATGCCGTTATTTAATTGAACCGTGCTGTTGATGGTGACCGCGCTGTTGGGTTCGCGGAAATGAGCAACCTCATCGCCTTGCGGCGCGTGTTTTAGTTTCCATTTATAGGGATTCGACCAGTCGTCGGTCGCCGCGTCGCCACGCCAGGTATTGACGGATTGGGCACCGGCGAGGGTGGCGTATCCCATTGTGCATACTAGGGTTGCAGCCATTGCATAGGATCTGTGTTTGCTCATGTTTCGCCTCTCTGTAAAAACTTGTCAGGTGCTATCGATAAAGCAATATCCATGCCTGATTTTTTACGGAGGGGATCAAGCAAGGCCATGCCGTGAATTATGCAGACGGCCGACGCGTGTGGCACAAATGTTGCTGTACTCTGGCCGTCCGTTTGAATCTTAGCAAAAGGAACGGGAACGATGAACACGACGAGCAAATGCATCTATTCGAAGCAAAACGGGAGATTGCAGATTTCCTATGGCGAATACCTTGTCCTCATGGAAAAGGTGAAGGAGGGTCTCCGCATCCGGCAGGCGGCGGATGAAGTGGCTTCCCATCTTCAGCAGTTTCTCGATGGAAGAAGTGGTGGAGGATCGGTCGTTCCCAAGGGAAAGACGGCCAAGGAACCTGGTTTCTTGAAGAAAGCGGAGCCGGCAAAGCAGGCCGAATCCGCCAAGCCCAGCCAGGCCGTGTCAGTGGAGTTTGCCTCCATCGCCAAGAAAATCGAACCCGCCCGGAAAACGGAGCCCGCCAAGCCGAGCCAAGCCGTATCGGTGGAGTTTGCTTCCAACACGAAAAAGGCCGAGCCCGCCAAGAAAGCGGCTCCGCAACCGCCGCCTCAACCACAGGCGCGAACGGTGTCCGAAGGCGTGGATATTCCCCCGATCAAGAAGGATATCGTGGTTCATTTCAACAGCCTCGACGATTCCGGCCGACTGTTCAGCGTTTTCAAGCAGTATTACGCCTGCTTGAACGACCAATGCGGCGGCACGGTGCGCGTGACCATGAAGGATGGTTTCTGCAGCCTGTGGAACTACGACGAGTGGGAAGAATTCGCGCATGTCGATATTTTTGAAGGGCACTTGCGGTTTGCCGTCGATCCGCGCTATACCGATGAACTCAAGAACCTCAATTTCTGCGAAGTTCCCCGGTTGCTCTCCAGTCGTCGCAACCTGGTGTGCGTGCAAGTTGATGATTTGAACAACATTATGCTCGATGTATTGACGAAGGCGTTCAATGAAGTGGGGCTGGCCGCGAGCTAGGGGAGGTTTGGCTATGAAAGACAATGCTCAAAAAAATCTGGTGATGCTTGCTGCGGCAGCCGTGGTGCTTTTCGCCGTCAACGCCGGCATATGGATGCTCGCAAAGAATGGGGTCATCGCGGCCATCGAAAACCCTATCCTGTGGGGTGCGTTTGTGGTTCTCAACGTGGTCTCCATCGTGTGGGCGGCCAGCCTGCTTGGCTTGCAACCTCTGGTTGTCGCGGCCGCCTACACGGCGGGCGGCTTGCTGGCCTTCCAAGGTGTGAAGGGCATGACTGGCGTCAATGTGGCCGAAATCGCCACCGCCGGCGCCACCTACGGCGCGTTCGGCGCCTTGGCGATCGGCAATGCCATGGCCAAAATGCGGCTCGCCTTCTTCAACAAGGGGCAGGTTCCCTTCGTATTCATCATCGTGGGGTTGCTGGTGGTCGACGCCATCCTGAACAGCCAGGTTTCGAACGCGGGCGGAAGCGTTATCCTGAAGGCGGTCGCACTGCCTTTCCTGTTGGCCGGCGTGTTGATTGGTGCGGTTTGGTCGGCGTTCAACCGCTTTTTGTTCGGACGGAGCGACAGCGCGGCTGCCGGGGTCAAAACCGCAGATCATTTCAATGCCGCAAATGCCGCGGTTTCCCAGAAGCTGGTGATCGAAGCACCCGAATTGGCCGCAACGGCCAAGGCCGCCGCCAAGCCTGCGGCCAGGCCATCCGCCAAGCCGGTTGAAGCTCCCGCCGCAACGGTGATGGCCAAAGCCGCCCCGGCTTCCAAGGTGGAGGCCAAGGCAGTCCCGCCCGTCGCCAAGCCAGCCTTGGCAACGGTTCAGCCCATGAAGCCCGTCGTGGCCGTGCAGCCCGCTGCCAAGCCGGCTGTGACGAAAACCGCCCCGCCGCCTGCACCCAAGAAGATGGTGCCCGAAGAAGCATTCTTCCCTCTTGAAATCGACAAGGACGACGCCTTTGAAAATGCTAAATCGACCATCAAGCCGATGGAGCTGTCCCGGATGCTTGGAGAGGCCTCGGAAACCGATTCTGAGGAGTCGTTCGAGCACTCCGCGTTTGTTACCAGCCTGTTCAAGGACTCTGCCTCGCTTGCCCAGGGCGGTGTGATGGTCAAGGAACCCGCCGTTGCGGTTGCCGTGGAAAAAGAGGCCGTCAAAAACAGCCTTCCGAAGCCTGCGCCGGTTTCAAAATCGGATCCTGTCCCGAAGCAGGATTCAGTTCCGAAAAAGGATGCCAAGAAAGACGATTGGCTGAGCGGGCACTTAGATCTGTTGAATAAATTGAAGTAGGATTAGAAGCAGGAACCAAGGAGCAAGGCATGAACAACGAAGGTGTGCAGATATTCTATGATGGCAACGGCAACGCGGTAGCGGTTCAGATGGCCATCTCGGATTATGAGAAAATCATCAAGAGCGCGAAGGATGCCGTAGAGGCCAAAGACGCGATCGCCAAGGCCGTGGAGGCTCTGCAAGGGGTTCTTTAAGGGCTTTATCATAACCGGTGGTCCCGGTAAATCCAATGCTCGGCTTCCGCCGGGCGTTGGATTTTTTTTTGCCCGGGGATTCCCTCGAATAATGGGGGTCGAGGCTTGTCCACCGCTCTCTGCCCCATTCGTCTAGTAGTTGGTAAAAAGCGAGTTGGATCGCTTCCTCCGTGGTTGGCAATGGTCATGTTCCTGATGTGGTTGGGAAGGGTTGGAGCGGAATGAAAAGGCTGGCTAAAGGTCGATGTGTTGTGTTGTTCGCCGTGGCGGTGCTGGCACCCTGTCCGGAGGGCTGGGCCGCGCCCGACAAGGGAAGCGCAAGAATCGACCGGTTGGTTTTTTCCAAGTTGGATGAGCTGGGTATCCCGCCGTCCGACGCGTGTACCGACGAGGTCTTCCTTCGCCGCGTCTACCTGGACATGACAGGCACGCTGCCAACGCAGCAGGAGGCTCGCAGCTTCCTGGATAGCAATAGCATCAACAAGCGTAGCGAACTGGTCGAGGAGCTCTTTTCCCGCAACGAATTCGCCGACTACTGGGCGCTGAAATGGTGCGACGTGTTGCGGGTCAAGGCGGAGTTTCCGAGCAAGCTTTGGCCGAACGCCGTCCAGGCCTATTACCGGTGGGTTCGCACCGCGCTGGCCGACAACATGCCCTACAACGAATTTGCGCGGGCGCTGCTGACCTCGAGCGGAAGCAATTTCCGCGTGGCACCGGTCAATTTCTATCGCGCCATGCCCACGCGCGAGCCGCAGGACATCGCGCAAACGGTTACGCTTACGTTCATGGGCATGCGAACCGATTCGTGGGATCGGGGCCAGCTGCTCGGAATGGCCGCGTTTTTCGGCAATGTGGGCTACAAGGAGACGGCGGAGTGGAAGGAGGAAATCGTGTTCCACGATCCTACGAAAACTTTCCTCGATCCCGAAACGAAAGCCCCGGTTCCGTTCCGGTTGCCCGACGGCACCTCAGCCGAAATCCCGGAAGGATCGGATCCGCGGATCGTTTTCGCCGATTGGCTCGTCGGGAGCAACGTGTTCGCCCAGAACATCGTCAACCGGATTTGGTATTGGCTGCTGGGGCGCGGCATCATCCACGAGGCGGACGACATCCGCGACGACAACCCGCCCCAAAACCGGGAGCTGATCGATTTTCTTTGCAAGGAGCTGGTCGACAACGGTTATGACCTGCGCCATATCTACCGTATCATCCTCAATTCCCGGGCCTACCAACTGTCGTCGGTTCATAACGAAGGCAACCTCTCCGACGAAGCCAACTTTTCGCGCTACTACGTGCGGCGGCTCGATGCCGAAGTATTGATCGACGCGATCTGCCAGATCACCGGAACCACCGAATCCTATTCAAGCGACATTCCGGAGCCGTTCACCTTCATCCCGGAAAAGGAGCGCTCCATCAAGTTGGCCGATGGCAGCATCACCAGCCCCTTCCTCGACCTTTTCGGGCGCCCGCCACGCGATACCGGCTATGAATCCGAGCGGAACAACATCCCGTCCAGCGCACAGAAGCTGCACCTGCTCAATTCGACGCACATCCAGCAGAAGATCCAGCGGAACGACAAGTTGCTGGGCATCTACTACGAAACACCCAAGAAGGGTCCGGATGGCGGGAAAAAGAAGCCGCAGATGGCTTGGCGGACACCGGAAAAAATGATCGAAGGCATGTACCTGTCGATCCTCTCCCGCTATCCGACGGCAAAGGAAACCGCAGTGGCTGTGGAGTATCTGACGCAATCGGGACTGGGACGGCGCGATGCGGCCATCGATTTGGCCTGGGCATTGCTGAACACCAAGGAATTCATCTATAAGCATTGATGCTTAGGAGGTTGGCCATGAAAACGAACGGTATTGCGAACTTTGAAATCTCGCGGCGCGACATGCTCCGCTACTCAGCCGCCGGAGCCGGGGCGGCCCTGCTCGGCTCGCCGTTGGCGGCCTCTGCCGTGAAACCGGCCCAGGCCAAGTCCGTCATCCAGATCTGGATGTGGGGCGGTCCCTCCCATCTCGACACGTTCGACCCCAAACCGGAAGCAGGCTACGACTATTGCGGGCCCTACGTCTCCCCGGTCGAGACGAACGTTTCCGGCATCCGGATTTGCGAGGCATTGCCGCTGCTGGCCAAGCAGGCGGACAAATACGCCATCATCCGCAGCATGACGCATGGCATCAACGCCCACGAAACGGCCTCCTATGTCGTTCAGACCGGCCGGCCGGTCGGCGGCGACGTCTATCCGTGCGCGGGGGCGGTGGTTTCCCGCTTCATGGGCGTCGATGCCGGATACAAGGGCCTGATTCCCCCCTACGTCGTCCTGACCCGTCCGCAGGGGCGGTTTTCCGAGTCCGGCTTCATGGGGCTGCGCTACAAGCCGTTTGCCACGGGCGGCAAGCCCAGCGCGCCGGTGTTCTCGGTCGAAGGGGTTATCCAGCAAGGGATCACCGAGGCCCGCCAGCGCGACCGGCGGCAGTTGCTGCACGAACTGGAGACCTACGGCAAGAAAATGAAGGACAATCCGGAATTCAAGCGCATGGATGCATGCGAGGAACAGGCCTACGAGCTGATCCTTGGCGATGCCGGCAAGGTGTTCGACATCAATGGCGAAGATGAAAAGCTCAAGGAGCGGTATGGCCGCAGCGACTTCGGCGCATCGTGCCTGGTTGCCCGCCGCCTGGTGGAGCAAGGGGTGAAATATATCACCATCAACTACAACTATTCGCCCAATTGGGACTCGCACAAGAAGCATTTCGATGTGATGAAAACCCGGCTGCCTGAATTCGACCGCGGGTTTTCGACCTTGCTTTCCGACCTTTCCGACCGGGGCTTGCTCGACAGCACCATCGTCTGGTGCGGCGGTGAATTTGGACGTGAACCCAAAATTGGCTGGGAAGCGCCTTGGAACGGCGGCCGTAGCCATTACGGCAAATGCTTCTCGCATGTGATTGCCGGTGGCGGGTTCAAAGGCGGGCACGTGGTGGGCGCGTCCAACGACAAGGGCATGGAAGTCGCCGAGCGTCCGGTCTATCCGTGGGACTTGATCGGAAGCATCTACGAACAGCTCGGCATCGATCCCGCGGCCCGTCTGCCGCATCCGCAGGGGCTGGATGTGCGGGTTTGCCCGACCGAAGCCGACGGGGTGACGATCGGCGGGCGCCTCCGGGAAATCATGTCATGAAAACATTCCGCAGACGGATTGTCCTGGCTGGCATCGTCGGGGCCTTTGCGGGTGCTGCGGTGGCTTCGAACGCGCCGCACATAGGCTTTCTCTATCCGGCAGGCGGGCAGCAGGGCAGCACCTTCGACGCGATGATCGGCGGGCAGCGCTTCGAGGGCGCAACGAATGTATTTGTCACCGGCGAAGGGGTTTCCGTCGAAATCCTCCGCTATACGGTGAAGTACGATCCCAAGGAGTTGCGGCAACTCTTCCGCAACAAGGAAAACACGCTCGCCACCCGCAAGGAGAAGGCGGAGAAGGGCGAGAATGTTGGCAGCATGGATGTGCGCCTCGCCCAGATTGAGCGCAAATTGGCGGTTGCCGAACTGCCTGAAGGGGTCGATTTCTCCAATCTGAAGAAAGTGTTCCAAGTCTACAAGGAAGACGCAAAAGAGCAGTTCAACCCCCAGATTTCGGATCGTCTGCGGATCCGCGTGCGCGTGGCCAAAAACGCCGCGCCCGGCGAGCGGGAGTTGCGCGTCTATACGCCCAAGGGATTGTCGAACCCCTTCTATTTCGAGGTCGGCACCCTCCCCGAATCGCAGGAAGCGGAACCCAACGACGACCACATGGGCCCGGGATTGCTTGAGGTTTCGGTTCCCTCCGTCATCAACGGCCAAGTGCGCCCCGGCGACATCGACCATTTCCGGTTCAAGGCCGGCAAGGGCGACTCGGTGGTCGTCGATGTCAGCGCACGGCGCATCATTCCCTACTTGGCCGATGCCGTTCCGGGATGGTTCCAGGCCGTTGTGGCGATCCACGACGAAGACGGGAACGAGGTCGCCTACCAGGACGACTACAAGTTCAATCCCGACCCCGTGCTCTTTTTCGATGTCCCGGCGGCCGGTTCGTACACCCTTTCCATCCGCGACTCCATCTACCGCGGCCGCGAGGATTTCATCTACCGCATCGCCATCGGCGAGCTGCCGTTCATCACAAGCATCTTCCCGCTCGGCGCGCAGCAGGGGCGGGAGGTCGATATCGCCTTGAGCGGCAGGAACCTTCCAACCACCCGGCTGACAGGAACCCTTCCCAACAACGGACGAGAAGACCGCCATGTTTCCGTGAAAAAAGAGGGCTACCGCTCCAACCAAATGCCTTTTGCCATCGGAAGCCTGCCCGAAACCCTCGAAGCCGAGCCGAACGATGCGGCGGAAAATGCGCAGCCCGCAACCCTGCCGCTCGTGGTGAATGGCCGCATCCAGCAACCGGGCGACCGCGATGTGTTTAGTTTCCAAGGAAAGACGGGCGAATCGGTTTCCATCGAAACCATCGCGCGCCGGCTCAACTCGCCGATCGATACCGTTATCACCCTGACCGGCCCCGGCTTGGAAAAACCGGTGCGGAACGACGACAACATGCCCAAGGACGCCTCTCATCTGCATTTGGGCGCCGGGTTGGTCACCCACCATGCCGATTCCTATCTCTTGCAAGACCTGCCGGCCACGGGAACCTATTTCGTCGAAATCGATGATACGCAGTCCCAAGGCGGGCACGACTATGCCTACCGGCTGCGCATCAGCCAGGCCAATCCCGACTTCAAGCTTTGGATGGAACCCTCCGGAATTCAAATCGCGCCCGGCGGAACCGCCATGTTTTCGGTGCGGGCGTTGCGCCTCGATGGGTTCAACGGGCGCATCAACCTGAAGGCCAGCACGCTGCCCGAAGGATTTGAAATGAGCGATGCCGCCATCCTGCCGGGGTCCGACACGACCCGCTTCACTATCACCGCCCCCGCCGAAATGGTCGGCAAGGTGGTCAGTCCGCAAATCGTGGGGGTTGCGCAGATCGCCGGAGGTGGGGTCTCCCACCCTGCCATTCCGGTGGACGACCAGATGCAGGCCTTCCTCTACCGCCACTTGGTGCCCGCTGCGGAATTGGTGCTGGCACCGGTTGCCACGCCGTCGCCCTTGGAGTTAGGGGCCACGATTCCGAAAAGCGGGGTGATCGAACTGCCCCTCGGGCAAGAGGTGCGGGTGCTGCTCGACGGGCAGATCCGCACGGCGCTCAACGGTGCCGTTGTGCGCGTCGACGCCCCGCCACCGGGCATCTCTTCCGACAAGGGCTGGGTGGGCCGCAAAAAGGCAAAGGAAAAGAAAGCGGATGGCTCCCAGAAATTCGAGAAGAACCTTGCGTCCGGATCCATCATGCTCAAGGCCGACGAGCCGCTCAAGCCGGGTGATCGCTTCAGCCTGGTGCTGGTGGCCGTGGTCAAGCGCGGACAGGAGGATGTCCTCTATCCCGCGCCCGCCATCCCCGTCAAAGTGGTGAAGCCGCGCGGCAACTAGCTTGCTTCCTCCGCAGGTGGCGTTGGCCGGGGCTTCCTGCCCCGCTCGGCCGGTTTTCCGGCCTTCTGTCCGTCGGCGGATGGGAGAGCGATGTCCGCCACGAACCCTTGGGTGTTAAGTTGCAGGAGCCGGTGTTCGCTATCCAGCAGCACCGGGTAGGGGAGCAGGCGCATTTGCAGCAGCACCTGGATCTGGTTCGGGGTCAGTTCGATCCCCTTGTATCCCGGGTCGAGCACAAACGGACAGCCCTCCTTCCAGCCGGAACAACCGTAGGCGCGTTTCCCTTTGACAACCTCTTTTCCGCACAGCGGGCAATCGCCCCACCGGGCGGTATCGAGCCGGGTGGCCTGGCCGGTGCCCACAAGGTTGCGGACATAGGCGTCGATCCCCGCCATGAAGTCCGCGGCTTCGGCTTCGGCGCGTTCGATCCGTTTGAGCTTTTCCTCCCACTCGCCGGTCATTTCCGGCGATTTAAGGAGAGGATCGCGCACGAGCGCGATCAGGCAGCGGCCCATGTCGGTGGCGCGGATCTGCTTTTTTTCGCGCCGGATATAGTTCCGCCGCAAAAGGGTTTCGATGATGGCCGCCCGGGTTGCGGGGGTGCCGATGCCGCGCTCCTTGAGCGCTTCGCGCAGGGCATCGTCCTCGACCCATTTCCCGGCCGCTTCCATCGCGCCCAGCAGCGAGTTTTCATTGAAGAATTTCGGCGGCTTCGTCTTGCCTTCGCGTAGCGCGGGTTCGTGCGGCCCGCTTTCGCCTTTCCTGAATTCCGGCAGCGCCTGTTCCTCTTCTTCCTCGCCATCGTCCTGGTTTTTCTTTTGGCCGCCTTTTTTTGGAAACAGCGCCGTCCAGCCGGGTTCGATGATTTGCGTGCCCTTGGCTTGGAAGGCTACGCCGTTGCTGTCGCCATCGACGGTGGTGATCTTTTTTACGCAGGGCGGATGGAAGGCGGCAATGAATTGGGTGGCCACCGCGTCGTAGACGGTCTGCTCGTGTGGACCGAGCGCCCGCGGAATAACGCCGGTGGGGATGATGGCGTGGTGGTCGGTCACCTTCTTGTCGTCGACGATGCGCTTGGAGAAGGGCAGCTTGGCGAGGTTGAGCGGTTCGATCTGCCCGGCGCGTACGGCCTTTAGCTGTTCGAGGATTTTCGGGATGCGCGGCTGCATGTCTGCGCTAAGGTAGCGCGAGTCGGTGCGCGGATAGGTGAGCAGCTTGGCTTCATAGAGGTTTTGCGCGGCCGCGAGGGTGTCGGCGGCGGAGAGCCCGTGGCTTTTGTTGATTTCGCGCTGCAACGTGGTGAGGTCGAAAAGCTGGGGGGGCTGGTCGGTCTTTTTCTGCCCGGAAACGCCGGTAACGGTGAAAGGCTGCCCCATGATCCGGTCGAGCAGCTCCTGCGCCTTGCCCGGTTCCTCGAAGCGGTCGCCGGCATGCTTGAACACCACCGCGCGGTAGGTGGTCGCCAATTCCCAGAAAGGCTTGGGGCGGAATTGGGCGATTTCGTCGTCGCGCTGCACGATCATGGCCAGCACGGGGGTTTGGACGCGCCCGATGCTCCAGAGCACGCGGTCGTCCGAGCGGCCGAGCCGGCCGTGCCGGACGGTGTAGAAGCGCGTCGCGTTCAGGCCGACGATCCAGTCGGCTTCGCTGCGGCACTTGGCGGCGGCGTAGAGCGGGTCGTATTCATGGCCGTCGCGCAATTTGGCGAATGCCTCCTGTATGGCTTCGGGCGTGAGCGAGCTGAGCCAGAGCCGCCGGATCGGCTTGGCCTCGCATCCGCTCAGGGAGAGGATGTAGCGGAAGATCAGCTCGCCCTCGCGGCCGGCGTCGGTCGCGCAGACGATCTCCTCGGCCTCCTGGCACAATCGCTGGATCGTAGCGAATTGTTCGGCCACGCCGGGGTTTTCGATGAGCTTGAGCTTAAACTCCGGCGGAATGAAGGGGAGCGAGTCCAGCCGCCACGATTTCAGCGCCGGGTCGTATTCGCCGGGTTCCATCAGGGCGACGAGGTGTCCGAACGCCCAGGTGATGGCGCAGCCCCGGCCTTCGATGTAGCCGTTTTTCTTGCCGGTGATCTTCAGGACGGCGGCGATGTCGCGGGCGACGGAGGGTTTTTCGGCGATGACGACTTTCATGGATGGGCACAGCGCATTTTGTATTCCTTGGACTTGGCCGGAATATATTGTACACAGGAGCTTGCCTGTTCAACCTATAACGGAGGCGGGGATGGTACGCGGTATTTTTCTGGCGGTTTTGATGGCGGTTTTGCCTGTGTTTTCGGCGGAGGAAATCGTGGTGCTGACGGAGACCCCCGTGGCGGAATTCACCCTACCCGACGGCTCGGTGCTCAAGAACGCCTTCGTCTTCCGCCGTTCGGCCGAGGGCCTGATGGTCGTGCACGACGATGGCCAGTATTTCCTCAACTTCAAGCTGATGCCCGATGAGTGGCGGATGGCCTACGGCGTTTCGCAGGATCTGGAGCGCGTCGATGTGGCGGCAGGCAAGCGGTTCGACCAATATTTGGTCTTTCCCGTTTTGGAGCGCATCGAAGGCTTGCCGCACCCGACGGTCGCCTTCCTCGAATCGGAACGCTACGACGGAAGCGCCGACGGCCTGCTGCTGGCGGCCTGCGCCATGCAAAGCCTGTTGGACGGCAAGCTGGACAAGGCGGTCCGGTTGCAGGCGATTCTGGACGAGCGTTTCCCCGATGCGGGCGTGCAACGCATCGAAGCGTTTTATGCGGCGTGCGAGACATGCGGCGGAAAAGGAGCCTACACCAACGCATGTCCCGAGTGCGGGGGTTCCGGAACGTGCCCGCGCTGCGCGGGGGTGGGCGAAAGGAAAACGGATATGTCCGATGATAAAACCATCCACTGCACCACCTGCCGAGGCACGGGAAAATGCCTGAAATGCCAAGGGACGGGGAAACGCGTCTTCCAATGTATTCCATGCAAAGGGAAGGGGAAGTCGCTCGGCTACGATGCCGTGCGAAGCGAGCTGAAGCTCGTAGCGGATCGCTTGCACACGCAGTGCGAAGCCCTTAAATCCACCCGATAGCGTACCGCAACAGGGATTTGCAACCCTGCTTCCGCGGCCGATCATGATCCCCGTCCCGCCGGATGGCATTGGCGGTTGACAGGCGGGGGGCGGACGCCTAGTTTCCTGCCCGAGTTTACCGATGGAAGCCGGTGCGAATCCGGCGCTGTAGCGCAACTGTGAAGGGGCAACCCAAGCCAGGCCTTTCGGTACCTCGAAATGTTGGACTCTTTCGCACTAAAGGAGGCTCAACGGATTAACGTCCGGTGGCTTCCGGGCGTTTTTTTTCGCTGGCGCGAAAGGGCATTTGAACCGAAACGGTAATGCCTGCGACCTACAGGCGAAAAGGAACTGGAACATGCAGAAAGCAACGCTGATGGCCGCCGCCCTTCTGGCTGGCGGATGGGCCCGCGCCTCGATCGTCGATTTCGATGACAAAACCCCCGGCGGATACTACGCCCCGGCCACCGGCGGCTCCGTCGATTGGCAGGACAACGGCGCCACGTTCGGCATGGTGGAGGATTTGTCCTTCGGCTACTACTGGGAAGGGTTCGCCTATTCGGACGTCAACAACCCTGCGACGGGTGGATTCAATAACCAGTACGCCGTCTATGGCGATGGCCGGGACCGGTCGGATGCGGGTGTGTATGCGGTGGGCTACATCGGATTCTACGGTCCGACCCAGCTTTCGCTCCCGGCGCACTCGCTGGTTGATGGCTTCTACCTCAACAATACGGCCTACGCGGCGCTGGACATGATCAACGGCAGCGGATTCACCAAGGCTTTTTCGACCAACGACTGGCTCAAGCTCACCGTCGAAGGGTTCGACGGGGCCGCCAACCTCGGCACGGTTGATGCCTTTCTGGCCGACTTCACCGGCTACAGCGTAGGCGACGACAAAAACAGCTATCTGCTGACCGATTGGGCCTGGGTGGATCTTTCCGGCCTCGGCTCGAACGTCACCTCGCTGTCCTTCTCGCTCTCCTCTTCGGATAGCGGAATGTTCGGCATGAACACGCCGGCCTATTTCGCGCTGGACGAGCTTTCCTACGCGGCCATCCCCGAGCCGGGGACGCTGACACTCCTCGCCGCAGGCTTGGGCGGAATGACTTTGTTCCGGCGCCGCCGGATCTATTTCCTGGGCCGCTAGCCTCCCGGTTTGCCCATGCCGCGCCGCCTCTTCGCCACGATTTTGCTGGCCGTTCCCGCTTTGGCGGGAGGCGGCAACGAAATCATCGTCTCCGCGCCGCGCCTCGACAATCTCGATTTGATGGCGGTCGATACGGTCGCCGATGTGACCGTGATCGACCGCGCCGCGATCGGGCAATCGGGGGCGGCTTCCGTCCCCGACCTGCTGCGCAGCGAAGCCAACCTGCTGCTGCGCAGCACCACGGGCACGCCGAACGACGGGCAAATCTCCATGCGCGGCTTCGGCGAAAATTCGCAGGCGCGCGTGCTGGTGCTCGTGGATGGCCACAAGCTCAACCGGCCCGACATGGGCTCGCTGGAGTGGGAGCAGGTGCCGGTTTCGAACATTGAACGCATCGAGGTCGTGCGCGGCGGCCAGAACGTGCTCTATGGCAACCACGCGCTGGCCGGCGTGGTC
>JBGSLE010000565.1:0-4541 GCA_041740875.1 Pontiella sp.
GGCGGTCTACACCGAACTGGCCAGCGCCGAAGGGCTCCGCCGCGACGGCGGTAAAACCTTCCAGGTGCTCGAACCCGCCGTCGGCGAGCATCCCATCGCGGGCCATATTTTCGGCAACGATCCGCAGGCGATGGCCGAGGCGGCGAAAATCATCGAGCAAGACGGGCGGTTCGGCTGGATCGACCTCAACTGCGGCTGCCCGGTCAAAAAGGTGGTTTCGCGCGGGGCCGGGGCGGCGCTGATGAAGGATTTGCCCCGGATGGGGAAAATCATCGAAGCGGTCAAGGCGGCCGTTTCGCTGCCGGTGAGCGTGAAAACCCGCATCGGGTTCAACGCCGAAACGCCGAACCATTTGGAAATCGCCAAGGTCGTCGAGCAGAGCGGCGCGGACATGGTCGCCATCCACGCCCGGCTGGCAAAAAACTTCCATGGCGGCGATCCCGATTTTGAAACGCTCGGCGAAATGAAGCGGGCGCTGAAGATTCCGGTGATCGGCAATGGCGGGATCCACGGCGCCGAAGACGCCCAAAGGATGGTCGCGGTGGCCGGCGTCGATGGCGTGATGGTCGGCCGCGGGGCGATTGGCAATCCGTGGATATTCACGCAGCTTCGGGCAGGAGCGGCGGCACCGGCCATCGAGGATCGCCGGGAGATGATGGCGGAGCACCTGCGGCGGCTGATTTTGCTCATGGAGCGGCGGCATGCGCAGTCGGGCCGCGCGGAGCGCTACACGTCCGAAGAGGCGGCCTGCGTCCTTTTCCGCACCCATATTCCCTATTATGTGAAGGGGCTCTCTGGTAAGAAGCAACTGCTGATGAAGCTGGCGCAGTTAAAGAGCATCGAATCCATCTTGGAAGAGATCGATGTTTTGGTGGAAAAAAACAGACGTGACGATTGACGATTGATGCGTGATTTTCGGCTCACGGCTCAATCGTCACGGATAAAGGAACTTATGAACGAAGAGATCGATATGGATGTGGGCGTCCAACCCTTGGATGCCATCATGGCGGCGAAGGAAATCAAGAACCACGATTTGGTCGCGGCGGTGGCGCCGGGCACCCTGACGCACAAGCAGGTGCAAAAAGCGCGTAAGGGACGCCGCCTGACCCCGAACGTGCAGGAGAAGATTCTGGACGCGCTCAACGCCTTTGCCAAACCCGAGGTGTATGCGTTCGGGGATCTGTTCAACTATCGCGGCAAAAAGCCGCTTTAATGGCAGCAGTTGTACGTTGACAGTTTCAATACAAGATTTGTATATGCGCTGGGTGAGGTGATTCCATGAATGTAACGGTCAACATATCGTTCCAGGATACATTGCTGGCGGAAATCGACGCCGAAGCGCAGCGCGAGTCGCGCAGCCGGTCCGAGTTGCTGCGGGAGGCCGCCCGCATGTACATCAAGCGGCAGCAACGGTTGGAAGCCGTTTTTGCGATGGGGGATGCGGCACGAAAAAAACAGGGCTTTACGGAGAGTGATATCGAGGCGGAGATTGCCGCCTTGCGGAACGGCCCATGAAGATCGTCTGCGATACCAACGTGCTGGTTTCCGCTACGCTTTCCGACGGAACGCCTAGGAAGCTCCTGCGTTTGATTGCGTGCGGTACCGTTGAAAACGCCGTCAGCCTGGAAATCCTGGCCGAGGCGGGAAATGTTTTGGTTCGCCCCAAGTTTGGTTTGTCCCCGGAGCAAGTCACCCAGGCGATCGATGTTTTTTCCGAAATTTCCCTGCTGGTTACGCCGGCACGGCAGGTGGACGTGGTAAAGAACGATCCCTCCGACAACCGGATCTTGGAAGCGGCGGAGGCAGCGAAGGCCGATTTTATCGTTTCCGGCGACAAGCATCTCTTGGGTCTTCAATCGTGGAATGGAATCGAGATACTGTCTCCCACCGATTTTCTGGAGCGATTTAGCGGAGCTGACGGGAAATGAAAATCAGCCTACGGTCGATATGGGAAGATCTCCGACAGTCTTATGGCGATCTGATAGAGCCGTTCGAGTCATGGAGCAATGCTGATGCGCTGAGGCAATATTGGCGGCCTTCCGATGTGAAGGTGGTTCTCCTTGCAGAATCCCATGTATTTACTGGGTCGGATGAAACGGGTATTCGGGTTCAACATCCGGATTCCATCGACGAATCCATCCCGGATTCGTTCGTGAAGCTGGTCTACTGTTTGGGATATGGCGAAAACGAATTGTTGTCGCAACAGATAAAGTCGAATTCTGGAACGCCGCAATTCTGGGAAATCTTCTACAGTTGTCTGCATCGCGTTGAAAGCAACTCGGATTTTGCGCCGATATTGATCGGGGGGACTCCATCGCTTGTGAATCGGGTACGCCGCAAGTTAGAGTTGCTTCATGATTTGAAGGATCAAGGTATTTGGTTGTTAGACGCGAGTTTGGCCGCGCTCTATCCCAAGATGCGGTTGCCAAATGGCATGTATCAAAAATGCCTGCAAAAGAGTTGGCCCTATGTTTCGGAGATGATTACCGCAGCCAAACCGGAAAGAATCATTGTTATTGGGAAAACGGTGTGGCGTACCTTCCTTCGCCATCAGACTTTTCCATCGGGTATTCCCTGCTTTCTACAACCTCAGCCTCAGGCTCGCATGGCCAAGCAGGAGCGAATGGAGATGTTTCACACATACCATGATTTGGTTCATGGGGACGAATGTTCCGAACAGGGTTCAACTGAAAATCGACTAACGCAGCCGGTAAACGAAAATAAAAGGCAAGTGTGCAAGGGCGGGGGCGCGTATTTCGAATGGACGCTCAACGAGCGCCATGGCTATTACACCCGAGGTGGCCTGTCCCTGCAAAAATCTCCCATTTCGCTTACGTTGCACTATCAAGCGCTCGGTTCCGTGTCCAAACGGATGGTTTGCGAACGAAAAGAACTCGATTTGCATCGGCTTTTGAACGAGGGCTTTATCAGGCGCGATCCCGTCGGTTCCGTAGGGGCGGTTGTGCGCATGCGAATTGTTCACATGGAGGATGGGCGATTCTGTATTCAAGCGAGGACTGGATCTCCCGAATATTTTCTTGAGTGATGTGGTGGGAAACGCGGTGATGTTGGAGATTTGAATGGCTAAGCAATGGATCAAGGTGGCGGGGGCGCGGGAGCACAACCTGAAGGATGTGCATGTAAAGATTCCGCGCGACGAGCTGACGGTGGTGACGGGGCTGAGCGGCTCGGGCAAGTCGTCGCTGGCGTTCGATACGATCTATGCGGAGGGGCAGCGCAAATATGTCGAAAGCCTTTCGGCCTATGCGCGCCAGTTTCTCGGCCAGATGCAGAAGCCGGATGTGGACTATATCGAAGGGCTCTCGCCGGCCGTTTCCATCGAGCAGCGCACGGCAGGGGCGAACCCGCGGTCGATCGTCGCCACCACCACCGAAATCTACGACTACCTGCGCCTGCTTTTCGCGAGCATCGGGAAGGCGCATTGCTACGGGTGTGGCAAGCCGGTCGCCAGCCAGAGCGCCGAGGAGATTGTCGAGCAGTTGATGCGGCTGCCCGAACGGACGAAGCTGATGGTGCTCGCGCCGCTGGTGCGCGGCCGCAAGGGCGAGCACGTCGAGGTGTTCGACAAGATCCGCAAGCAAGGTTTCGTGCGCGTGCGTGTCGATGGCGAGCTCTACGAAATCGAAAACGCGCCGAAGCTGGCGAAAACGCACAAGCACACGATCGAGGCGGTGGTCGACCGCCTGGCGGTTTCCGCCGAGATCCGCAGCCGCATGACCGACTCGGTCGAACTGGCGCTGGCCCAAGGCGAAGGGTTGATAACGGCGTTGGTCGAACGCGGCGACGGCTGGGAGGAACGCCTCTTTTCCGAGCACTATGCCTGCGCCGATTGCGGCATCAGCTTCGACAAGCTGGAGGCGCGGCACTTTTCCTTCAACAGCCCGTACGGTGCCTGCCCGGCCTGCCACGGGCTCGGCACGCAGATGGTCTTCGACGAAGACCTCGTGGTGCCAAACAAATCGGTGGCGTGGGAAAAGGCGATCCATCCGTGGCGCTACGGCGGGCGGCGGGCAATCATCTACTACAACAAGCTGCTCTCTTCGCTGGGGCAGGCGTACGGCATCGAGCCGGGCATTCCGTTCGACGAGCTGCCGCGCAGTTTTGTAGAGATCATCTTCAACGGGTCGGGTGCGGAGGATATCCAGTACCACCTGCGCCGCCACGCGATTTCCAAACCGTTCGAGGGCGTCTTTCCCATGCTCAACCGGCGGCTGTCGGAAAACGAGAACGAGGCAATGAGCCACTGGCTACGCGGCTACATGACCCGCCGCCTCTGCCCCGAATGCAACGGCGCGCGCCTGCGACCGGAAGTTTTGGCGTGCCGCGTGAACGGCCGCAACATCCGAGAAATCATCTCGGACTCCGTCGTCGATTCGCAGCGGTTTTTCGAGACGCTCCAGCTCTCGAAGCAAGAGGGGCTGATCATCAAGGAAATCCTCAAGGAGATCCGTTCGCGGCTCGTCTTCATGGTCAACGTCGGGCTCGACTACCTCACGCTCGACCGCGAGAGCGGCACGCTC
>JBGSLE010000566.1:0-3809 GCA_041740875.1 Pontiella sp.
CTGAAGGGGGACCCGACGGCGTCGTCGGGCGCGCAGCTGGCCTATGGCGGCGGCTTCGACCTCGTGGTGGACGGCAACACCTTCAGCGAATTGAAAACCGCCATCTATAACTGGGCCGTTGCCGACCAGGAGTTCAAAACAACCCATGATGCGACGATGCCCAACCATTTCAACGTGTTCCAGAACAACACGGCCGACTATTGCTACCAAGGGTTTGTCGAGCAGTTCTACGCCGCCAACAAGGTGTATGGCCGGCCCTACATCGGCAACGAACCGGTGATGCTCGGCAACGTCTACCGGAAAAACCGGGCCACGAACATGGTGGGCGCCGCCTTCAAGCTGAATTCGGACCACGCGCCCGGCTTCATCCGCATGGGCGTGTTCGACCGCAACGAAGCCACCGCCGTGCCGGCGGCGGTCTCCGGCAGCCTGGGGTCGGACCACCTCGTGTGGGTCGGCAACACCTTTTCGGGCAGCGGCGGCACCGGGCACACCATCCTGGGCGGCACGCCCCCCAGCCTGAGGGGCAACAAACTGAGCAGCTTCAGCAAGGGCTATGGCGGCAACCTGCCCGGTGCGGTCTTGGAACTGCCGATCCGGGTGGCGGCGCTGGACTCCGCCAAGACCAGCGGTAGCGTGCCGGTCTGGAACAGCGGAACCGCCGCGCTGGCGTGGACTGCAACCTCGAACCGTTCCTGGCTCAAGCTCGTGGCGGCGGCCGGTTCCGTGCCCGACGAATCGGCGGCTGGAGCCTTGGCGTTCGAGCTTGCCGGCTCGCCCCCGCTCGGCGACGAAGCCGTGGTGACGGTTAGCGGCGGCGGGAAAGTGCAGCAATTCACGGTGGTCTATGGCGACAGTTTTGCGCCGCCGAAGCTGACAGGCCTTGCAATCACGGGTCCGGCGGAGGTCAACGAGGCGACGGTTTCGTCGTTCCTATGCATCGCAAGCTACGCGGACGGAACGAGCGCTGCGGTGTCGGCCACCTGGAGCAAGAACTCGCCCTCTGCGCTGGTGAGCAGCGCGGGGTTGCTGCGGACGGGAGCGGTCTCCAACGACCAGGTGGTGGTTTTGACGGTCGTCCATGGCGGGTTGTCGGCCACGAAGTCCGTGACCATCCGGAATGTTCCGCCGCCGCTGACGGGTCTTGCGGTCACGGGTCCGGCGGAGGTCAACGAGGCGACGGTTTCGGCGTTCCAATGCATCGCAAGCTACGCGGACGGAACGAGCGCCGCCGTATCGGCCGCCTGGAGCAAGGATTCGCCGTTCGCGCTGGTGAGCAGCGCGGGGCTGCTGCGGACCGGGGCGGTCTCCAGCGACCAGGTGGTGGTACTGACGGTAGTCCACGGCGGGCTGACGGCCACGAAGTCCGTGGCCATCCGGAATGTTTTGCCGCCGCTGACGGGCCTTGCGGTCACGGGCCCGGCGGAGGTCAACGAGGCGACGGTTTCGGTGTTCCAGTGCATCGCGAGCTACGCGGACGGAACGAGCGCGGCGGTGACGGCCGCCTGGAGCAAGGATTCGCCTTTCGCGCTGGTGAGTAGCGCGGGGCTTTTGCGGACAGGGTCGGTCACCAGCGACCAGGTGGTGGTACTGACGGTAGTCCACGGCGGGCTGACGGCCACGAAGTCCGTGGCCATCCGGAATGTCTTGCCGCCGCTGACGGGCCTTGCGATCTCGGGTCCGGCACTGGTGGACGAGAGTTCCACGGCGACCTACACCTGCGTGGCCAGCTATGCGGATGGCAGCAGTGCGACGGTTTCCGCCACATGGAGCGAGGATACGTCGATTGCGCTCGTCAGTAGTGCGGGGATGCTGCGCGTTGGGGCGGTCACGGAAGACCAAAACATCGTCGTTGTTGCCATCCACGGGGGACTCGCGGCGTCGAAACCGGTCTTGGTCAGGAACCGTGCGGACGATACCGCCAGCGGGTTGGCCCGCGAGGTTTGGTCCAACCTGCCGGGCAACGTCATTTCCGATCTTACCTCCTCTTCCACCTATCCGGGATCGCCCAACCTGAGCGACACGATCGCCGCATTCGAGATTCCCGGCGACGTTGCCGGATCCTTCGGCACCCGCTTGCAGGGGTATCTCGTGCCGCCGGCCTCGGGGTACTACACCTTCTGGATTGCCGGCGACAACAGCGGCGAACTGTGGCTGAGCAGCGACGAGAGTCCGGCGAACAAGGTCCGCATCGCGAGCGTCCAGCATTGGACGTTCAAACGGGAGTGGGGCAAGTATCCGGAACAACGCTCGGCCCCGGTTTTTTTGGAGGCCGGCAAGCGGTATTATGCCATGGCGCTGCACAAGGAAGGCGGCGGCGACAACCATCTGGCGGTGGCCTGGTCGGGGCCGGGGGTGGCGCAAGCGGTGATTGCCGGGCAATACCTCAAGCCGTACATGGCACCATCGGCTGCAACAACCGGCGAATGGATGGCCGGTTCGGATCAACCGGCAACCATGGCATACGCCCAGTCCGACGCCGCGGGAATCCAGCCTAAAAACGAGATCAGCTATCCGCTCAGCGGGTTTGAAGGAAAACAGATGCGGGCCGATCTGTGGAACGATGCCGCCCAGGCGTGGATCCCGCTGGGAGAGGCGGTCGGACCCATAGAACTTGTGATCCAGAACATCGAGCCGGGCCAATGGTACTGGTTGAGCATTAAGGAGCATGACGCCGCGACCGGTGTCTGGACTCCGGTGCACGGAAGCTGGATCAAGCACAAGAATGAATTAATCGAGGCGCAAGGGGTGGAATGAAAACAAGGCTTTTATCACTGTTGGTTTTTGCCGGGGTAGGGGCGCACGCGGGAGAGGTCGGACGTCCGGTCGAGCGCATTGCGCTCCCGGCTTTGGCGGGCGATTTGCTGGTATGCGTCTGGGATGATGCCGCGGACGATTGGGTGGGGGAATTTTTGCCCTACAACGCCTCGGGTTCGCTGCAATTCCAGATTCCGGAACTGGGCAAGTGGTATTGGATCGGCCTATGGGACCGCGCGAATGGCCGGTATGTGTTCGGGAAATGGGTGGGCCACTTCTAGCGCGCCCACGCCTGCTTTCCTCAGAACCGCCGCCGGATCGAAACCCGTATTATCCCGACAGGGAAATGCGGGTAATCCATACAGAAAAACGAGGGTTTACCCTTTGTCGGATTCCTCTGTAAGCCGCAGGGGCGCTTTGCTTTGGCATTCACTCCTGGTTCTTTACCGGATTCCAACGGAACCGCACGGATTTTTTTTTGCCAAAACGCCTCATAAAAAGGCTGTTTCTGCGGGCTCTGCCTGATTCCTCCCCTCCCGCCCCCACCCTTGGCATCGAATATGCATATTCCCTTGGCAACACGTTCGGGTTGCGACGGCCGGTGATCGGTAGGCGTGGCAGCTTTCGGGGGCGAAGCGCAACGTACCAAGCAAGGCAGAGGAAGAAGTCAATGCAACGGAAATCAAACAAAGCAAGCAAGTGTCTCTGGGCGGTCGCGTCCGCCTTCGTTCTCGCGTCCACGCAAGCCCGTGCGGCCACCTATCCCGCCCCGGATTACACCGGCCCTGCGTCAAACCCGGGTTTCCCTGCCGCTTTTGCGGCCTTCAACCCGCCGGTGGCAACCGTGGCAATCCATCCGGACGCCCCCCAGATTTCGGAATGGACCCGCAGCAACCAACCGGGCGACACCATGATCCTGACGGGCGAAAAGCTCTCCGCGCTTTCGGGATCCTCCGCAGGCCAGGACACCCGTTTCGTGCTGGTCGGCCAGTCGGGCGGCTCCGTGGTCGAGGCAACGGCCGCAATCGAGAACCTCGACGGCGCCCGTGTCG
>JBGSLE010000567.1:0-5423 GCA_041740875.1 Pontiella sp.
GGCGACTATACGCTGCAACGCGCCGGCACGAAGCCGTCGAAACTCTCCCTTGCCCCTCCGCCCGCGCCGATACGCCTGAAGGACGGTGCGTGGACGCTCGCCTTCATGCCGGGCCGCGACGCCCCCAAGGAGGCGATGGAACTGGAACGGCTCGCCTTCTGGACAGATCTCGGCGACGAGGCGGTGCTGCATTATTCGGGCACCGCGAAATACCGGACCGCGTTCGATGTCCCGCACCACCTGGTGGCCCAGGCCGACCTGCGCCACGAATTAAACCTCGGATCCGTCGAACCGATGGCGCGCGTCCGGTTGAACGGAACCGATCTGGGACTGCTGTGGAAGCCGCCCTTTGCGGTGGACGTCACCGGAATCCTGCGGGCCGGGCGGAACGAGCTGGAGGTCGATGTCACCAACCTGTGGAACAACCGGCTGCTGGGCGAACTAAACTATCCGGACGGCTTCCCCGGCAAGGGGGAGAAGGAATTCAAGGCCGAAAGCTCCATGCCGAAAAAGATCACGCTTGAGCGGAAGATCCAGCCCTCCGGCCTGGCCGGGCCGGTCCAAGTGGAATCCTCACGCCGCGTGCCGCTGGATCCATGACCCCGCAAAGGCACCCAATTTGCAGCTGTTCTCATGCTTATCTAGACGGGACAACGCGATCAGCGGGATTGAATCCGTGTAATTCATCTGGTCTAGAAGTGGTTCGTGTTTTTTTATTTATGTTTAATTAAACTTCTAATCACTTATTTCATCCGAACGTTACGGGTGACCTGCCGTGCGCATAAACTTCGACCAAATCAACGGGCGTTTTTACGGCAAGGTCAACCCGCTGGTTCTGCCTATTTTTTCTTAAGTACATAGTAACTAGGCTTTTCTCCCCGTTCGGTAACATCACCACTGATCCATTGGAAAAATAGGAAAGTCTCCCCTTTGATTTCTTTAATGAAGTAATGGGCTGGCCATTGACTGTCCGGGTCAACCTTTCCTTTTGTCCAGGTCTGCTGATATTCATCAACTTTCTTGTTACTGCATAAGACAGTTCCGTCTTTTTGGAAATCGAGCTGCAATAAAAACAAATCACCCTTCCAGAGTTTTGTGGAAGGATCGAATTGATCGATGGTATTTACAAAATCAACGGTCTTCCATTTTCCAACAACTTCCGGATCTTTTTCGAAGGCATTAGCCATTGAGCAAATCATGAATATTGATGCTAACATAATAACGTTGAGTATTAATTTTGATCTTTTCATTTTATTTCCCTTTGGTTGGTTAATTCTATTTCAGCAGAACATCGTATTATCCAACATCCCTTTCGGCAGGAATTGGGAGCATAGGTGTCAAAATCGACGGCCCCGGCACTTTGTCCCACTGGATATGGCTACGATTTTGCCGGATGGCGTCCGTTGCGGTGTCCGTCGCGCCATCCAACAACCTTGAAAAACGGGTACATGCTATCTGCAACCTTGGGGAAGAAAAAGTGGAAAGCCGGATTCTTTTGAGGGGGGCATCGGAAGGAGGCACCCGGCGATTCCCGGCGTTCTGGTGCCCGCAATTGTACTCGTCCTTCGTCCTCGGTTCACAAATGTTCGAGGACGAGGACGATTACGAGCACGATTGCGCATAGAGAGGATAAAGGCATCGGCTCGCCCGGCGGTCGAGCCCTACCCCCGCCAAAAGATTGGTTCCCGGAACACCCCCGTCTTCCGTGGAAAAACCGGTCGCGTGTTTGCAGCGCTTTCCGGCCGATGGCCGGTTGCGCGTTCCTACACCGCCGCTTTATCGTCCTGTTCCATGGTGGAACCGTTTGACCTTTTGCGCCACTTCGGCCATGGGGCCAACGCCTTGGCCGTCAAGACGCAATGCAGGGGGTACCGCATTCAAATGGATACCTCCTATTTCGTAAATACAATGGCGGCATCAGGCATTCTGCCGCCTGATCGTTCTGCCCGCGAAAAAGGACCCCTTCCGATCCGCAGGAGGCTTCCGACAACATGATCTTGCGGCAGAACGGTATTTACCGGCGGTGCGGCATGGATCCACTGCGCCTGCGTCGGACAGAATCGCCAACAGTTCACGCCGGAATGATGACGCCCCGAGTTCCTACCTGATAATCAGCGCGAGGAGAGCATCGAAGCCGCGCACGGCTTTTTTCCTGAACTTGACCTTCTTGCGATCGAACGCGATCAGCTGATCCCAGAACCGGTTGCCGGCGGATTTTTTCCATTGCGCGATGCGGCGCCATCCATCCGATACCTTGAAGGAAACCGCATTTCGGATGGTATGCAGAGGAAGGGTGCGGTCAGTTACGGGCACGCTGGCGATGACTGGCTGCGGCAACGGAAACTCGTCGGCCCGCACGGGTCTGACCGGCAGGATGCTCATGCCGGCTTTGCGGCGGCGGCGCAGGTTTCTGACGAAAAAGAGCATTCCCGAGCTCAACCCGATCAGCCCAAGCGAGGTGGGTTCGGGAATCGCCGTAATCTGCACGGCGGTGTGGAGAATGGCGCTGCTGGACTGCCACTCGCCGAGGTCGGTCCTCAGACCGCTGTAGTCCAGGATCTGCCAGTCGGCCAGGTTCGATACCTCGGAATCACTGGACGTGCTGCGCCATTCGAAATACCGGGGGGACTCTGTCTGCGGTGCGGATGCAACCAACCAGTAGGTGGAGTTTTTCTGAAGCACATAGTCCGGGGCCGAGTACCAGGTAATACCGTTTACGGGCCGGTCCGGGCCCTGCAGCACGACCGCCTGCGCTCCCGGCAAACCGCCCTGATCCTGATGAAGCGCAAACTGGAAACCCCCGGTGGTGCCAGGCCAGGTGCCGTTATAAAGAAAGAGAGCAGAGTCCAGGGAGGAGAGCTGGTTTCCGGTCGTAAATCCGGCCGCCCATTGGATGTCGAAGAAAGATTCGTTGCGGCCAACAAGCACCGACGACGAAGCTGGCGTGGTCCGGTAATTTTCCAGCGCGACCTGCGGATCATTGCCAAGGACGATATCGCCGCGTGCGCCGACCAAAGAAACGAATGTCATCATTACTGCACCAGTGACTGCTCTCATCAGGAACCCCTTTCTACCATACAGGAAGGCATTAATATAAAACTGACCCAAAAAACACTTACATGAGATACGAAAAACGCCGGGTCGGCAAGGTCGAATTCAGCAGAATCTCAGCGGGAATTTTGGTTGCCTCGCGCCAGCCGAAGGTGTTCGCTACCGGCCGTTTTGACCGAAAGGAACGCCCATGGATTTTGTCATCAAAGAGGAATACATCGAACTCTGCCGCCTGCTGAAGGCGGTCAACCTCGTCGGGTCGGGCGGAGAGGGCAAAGAGGCCGTCGCCCAGGGGCTGGTCACCGTCGATGGCGCAATCGAAACCCGCAAGCGCTGCAAGATCCGCGCGGGGCAGACGGTCGCGTTTGGTGGCGAAACCATCCGGGTGATCGCAGGGTAGAGCAGACAACGGTTGGGATGCCGCACTGGGTAGGGCGGAGTGTCCCACTCCGCCGCGGACGGCTAGGGACAGCCGTCCCTACCTTCTGGCGCGCTTGCAAATCGCGACCCTCGTTAGTTTGGAGGCTGTTCAACCGCCGGTTCGGCATTGCGCGGCTTGCCGCCCAGCAGCACAACCACCTGCTCCTGGACCTGCTCCAATTCATCGAGCTTGAGTTCGGGATCGATGACCATGAAGGTTTCGCCGGTCTTGCGGTGCTCGTAGATGCGCAGCTTGCGCTGGTCTTCGGTGGTTTGGACATCGCGTTCGACCAGGATCTTCTTGCGTTCGAGCATGACGGCGAGGATGAAGACGGCCGGAACGTCCTCCTCGTCCTCCTGCTCCAGCAGGCGGCGGAGCAGTGTTTCGGCATTCTCCTTCTTCACCGCCTCCTCCGCCGGGGGCGGCGGCACCAGGAAGACGGTTTTCCACGAACTCATGCCGGACTCCTTGCGGCCCCAGCACGCTTCGCAGAAATCGTGGCGGATATATTCGCCGTTTTCGAACAGCAGCCGGGAATGGAGCGGTTCCTTGTCGGCAAAGCTTTTCTGGCAGCCCGTGCATTGCGGCGAGCATTTCCTCACGTGCCAGTTTTCGATGTTTTCGCGACCCATGGAATCCCCCGCCCTACAGCACCGCCCCCGACTTGTCCCAAATCACGTGGCGCTGCTGCCAAAAGTAGACCACGCCGGACCAGGCGGTGAGCAGCGCCGCCCCGAGCCCCATCCACCAGGCAAAGGCGCTGCCGGGAACGGGCAGGAACGGCGTCGGCCAGATGAGGCCGAAGAAATAGAGGCAGATGGTGATCATCTGCACGGTGGTCTTGACCTTGCCCCACATGCCGGCGGGCATGACGATCCCCTTTTCGATCATCAGCAGGCGCATGCCGGTCACCATGAATTCGCGGGCGATGATCAGCACCACCATCCACGCGCGCAGGCTGCCGAGTTCGACGAAGCCGATGAAGGCGGCGCAGACGAGCACCTTGTCGGCCAGCGGGTCCATCAGCTTGCCGAAGGAGGAGACGCCGAAAAAGTTGCGGGCCAAGTAGCCGTCGAGCGCATCGGTGATGCTGGCGAGCACGAAGATGACCAGCGCGGCGATGCGGGTGTAGAGGTGGTCGATGCTCATGCAGGCCATCATGACGGCGGTCATCCAAAAACGGCTGACCGTCAGGTGGTTGGGGAGGCTTTTCATGGTTTCCTTGCCGCGCGGCTATTCGGTTTCAACGACGCCCGGCTTGACCAGGTAGGCGTCGGGAACGCCGTCCTTGATGACCTCCCGCTCCATCGAAGCCGCGCCGCCGGCCGCCGCCGGCGCCTTCTCTTCGTCGCCCGCGCACTGGGTGGCGCTCAGCACCACGATGCCTAGAAGGAGCACCGCCGCCAAAACGCCCCAAACCGCCTTGAGCGGAATCCCGTTGCCGGACATCTGGCCGAACGATTCGCCGACGCTGCTGAAGATTTTACGGCCGCCGCCCCCGCCCCCATGCGAAAGCGCGCTGTCGTCCATGGGCGGCTGCTCGACCTTGGATAGGCTTTGGCGCACCTCCTCGGTCATCTGCGGCTTGGCCAAGGGGGCGTGCTGCGCCACGTATTCATCGACCAACGGGCGGGCGTCGAGCCCCAGGTATTGGGCGTACATGCGCAGAAAGCTCTTGGCGTAGACCGGAGCCGAAAGCGCTCCAAAGTCGTCGGATTCCATCGCCTCGATAAATTTCGAGAGGATCTTGGTGGCCCGTCCCGCTTCCGAGACGCTCAGCCCCTTCGCGCGGCGTGCCGCTTCGAGCTTTTGCCCGATGGTTCCAATGTTAAGGCTCGTCTGTTCCATCATCTTCAACTCCCTCGTTCTTGGGGATTTCACCGTCCAGGTCGATCAGGATATCGCGCGGCCCCGAGCCGGCGGGCGGCCCTAGCACGCCGCGTTCTTCGAG
>JBGSLE010000568.1:0-8789 GCA_041740875.1 Pontiella sp.
CGGCGGCGGGATCGGCGGCCCGACCACGCCTCCGCCTACGTTGCCTCCGGCCCCTCCCGGAGGGTAGCCCTCCCTTCCGACCATGCCGGGCGCGGGGAACGGTTTCGGAGGAAGTGCTTGCCATGCCTTGGTTGGATGGTCTAAAGAACAACCCAATGTAACAGTGGCTGTGTTTCGTTGCGCAAGGAGTGGTTAATGCCGAATTTTGCACGTTTTTTCCTGCTGGTGGGATTTTTCATAATCGCTTCTTTCGGGTGCGCAACGACGGGGTCCACCGGAACCTCGACCGCGGAGTTCATGAAGAGTTCCGGCCAGAAGGAAGCCACCGAAATCACCAGCCTGGCCGCCGGCGACTCCATCGAGTTGTCGGTCGAGGTGGATGGCGTCATGGAAGTCTCGCTGCACCGCGCCGTGATCAACCACAAAGGCATTGCGACCCTTCCGCTGGTGGGCGATGTGCGGATCGGCGGATTGTCGATGGAGGAGGCGCGGGCCGTCATCGCGAATACCTATGGCGGCTACTACGTGCATCCGCCCGTCGTCATGGTCTCCCAGGTAGAAGACCCGGCGGATGGCGCGTTTGGCTACGTGACCATGACCGGAAAGTTCAGCCAACCCGGCTTGGTGCAGATCCGTAGCGCCCGGGGCAT
Source organism: Pontiella sp. (assembly GCA_041740875.1). GTDB lineage: Bacteria > Verrucomicrobiota > Kiritimatiellia > Kiritimatiellales > Pontiellaceae > Pontiella. Next base: position 651 of record JBGSLE010000568.1, read on the forward strand.
CAAGCTGACGGCGGCGATCCAGGCGGCCGGCGGATTCGCGCCCAGCGCCAAGCAGAACGAGATCCGGATTTCGCGGGTGGAAAAGGATGGGCGGAAAATCCAGGTGGCGATCGACTACAACACGATCGGCCAGCAGGGCAACGCCGATGCCGACGTAACCCTGGTGGACGGGGACATCGTGTATGTTCCGGAACGGATATTCTAATATGAAGCAACTACCCAAAGCGTGGATGGGCGTTTTCCTGGTCGTCGGTGCTGCCGGGGCGCAGTCCGGCGATGGGCAGGAGGGGTTCGAGTGGGGTGGCGTGCGGGTGCGGCCCGAAGCCCGCGCCGAGGCCTCCTACAGCGACCGCGTCATCTTGCTGCCGAACGACGAAGCCGACGGGGATTCCTATGCCGATCTGGCCGCAGGCGTTCGGTTGAACAACCTGCCCGCGCGGTACGACCTTTCCGCCAAGGCGTCCTATGGCCAGCGGTTCTACTCCGAATTCACCGACCTCGACGACGATTTCTACTCGGCGGGCGCCGCCATCGACTCCTCCCAGGATCCGTTCAAGTGGGGCCTTTCGACCGACTACACAAAAACGCTGAACTACAACACCGGCTACGATCCTTCGACGGGGCAGGATCTCGATTCCATCCTGGTCGACGGTGAAAACCGCCGGTCCATCACGCAGGGCAACATCGCCTACGACCGGTTGCTGACCGACAAGCTTTCGGTCATGCCCGGCTATGCGCTCACCCACTACTACCAGGAATTTTCCGCAACGAAGGCCGAATGGCAGGTCCACGAGGCGAGCCTCGATTTGCGCCTCCGCCAAAGCGAACAGACCCTGTTTACGCTGGGGGGCAGCTACAGCCTGCAGGTCAACGACGATGACGATGGCAAGATTGCCGCAATCACGGCCGGCGCGGAAGGGCGCGTGACCGAAAAGACCTCCTGGTCGGCGGAAATCGGCTATGCCGTCGCAGACTACGAGGCCTCCGGAACCGACCAGGGTATGATCACCGAACTCCGCGGAAGCTGGGCGGCCACCGAGAAGATTTCGGCATATGTTTTTGGCGGCAACGATTTCCAGCCGGGGTACGACGGCGGGGCCGCCCGGCGCGTCTACCGCCTCGGCTATGGATTGGAGTGGCGCATGCTGGAGCGCCTCGTCATCGGCGGATCGGTTCTGCACGACTACCAGGAAGAGATTGGCGGCAATGGCGGTGGAGCCATTGCGGCGCAGGATGACATCCGGCACTTCCTGGCGGCCCAGGCGGCGTATGGCTTGACCGACCATTTTTTCCTGACGCTCGGCGGGCGCCACAACCGGGATGAATTCGACCCGCCGGAGTCGATCGCCACCGTGGGCATCGAGTACCGCTGATTAATTAGGAATCTAAAGACCAAAAAACCACAAGTTTTCTGTCGCGGGCAGCGGGGAAAAAACCTATAAATGGGTAGGCAGAGTCAAAAATCCGAGGAAATTGGTATGAAAATGAGATCAAACGGGTTGGTGATGGCGGGGTTGGTGGCGGCCGCCGGGGCGGCTTGGGCGGATAACATCAATGGCGTGGAAATTGATTTTGTATCCATCGGGAATGCCGGCAACGCCGCCGATACCACCGGCCATGGCGCCGTGGGCTACAACTACCGCATCGGCAAGTATGAAATCTCCCATGCGCAGTTTGTCGCAAGCGGGGTGGGGAGCGGGAATGAAAACACCTGGGCCGCGCTCGGCGCAGGATCGCCTGCAGTGATGGTTAGCACGCACGAGGCTGCCCGGTTCTGCAACTGGCTGACATCCGGCGACGAAAACCTCGGCGCCTACGCGATTACCGGCGGATTCGTCACGGGTATCGACCGCGCTTCTGCCATTGGAACCTATGGCGTCGCCTATGTGTTGCCGACCGAAGACGAATGGTACAAGGCGGCCTACTACACCGGTTCTGGATATTCCCTCTTCGCAAACGGAACCGCCACGGCCCCGACAGCGGAAACCGACGCGATCTATGACCGTCTTCAGGCAACCGGCCCGTGGACGGTAGGAAGCGGAACCGCCGAACAAAACGGCACCTTCAACATGATGGGCAACGTTTGGGAGCATAGCGAAACCCTCGACGGCGGACAGGTGGTCTACCACGGCGGAAGCTACTTCCAGGGCATCGATCCGCTAAAGTCGACCTCCCGCGGCCTCGACAACCCGAATGCGGAATACACCGTGGTCGGATTCCGCGTGGCGGCGATCCCCGAGCCCGGAACCATCAGCTTGATGAGCCTGAGCACCGTCTCCCTGTTCCTGACGCGCACGATCCGCCGGCGCAAGCGCGCCGGCCAAACCCTGTTGCCCGTCCGGCGCGAGCGCGTTTGCGACACCTTCTGCACGGAAGAGGAGTTCTACGCCGTCCACGCCGCGCCCGAGGAAAGCGACCTGGTGGCGGAATGGGTGGCGGCATCCACCGAACGCCTTGGGATTGCGTGGAACCGGCTGAGCCGAACCTACGCCGAGTTCGACAAGGCGTTCTGGAACCGGATGGTCGCCCGGCACGAGCGCGTCGTGGCCCGCCGGCAAGCCTTCAGGCTGGCCTTTAAGAAGAAGGCGGGGGATAGCCTCGATGCGTTCCTTGCAGCGATCCTTAAATAAGTATGTTTTGGCAAGTCCACGAAAAGGCCTCACTCGAATGAGGCCTTTCGTGTTTGAAACGGTGGATGGCGGGATGTGGCAGTCGGTGATATCCATTTTTGCTGGATCGGCAACCGGAGGGTCGGTTGCGGATGCCCATGTGCACCCATGTTGACCTTTCGCAGACAGGATGTGTCGCTCGGCCTATGAACCAAGAAAACATATACCAGGGATCTCCCGCTAACCAGCAGCAGGCGCACCCCTACGCCGGAGGCTCCGGCGGCGGCAACAGCCCGCTGGCGCCCCTCAACCTCCTGCGGATCGTTGTCCGCCGCTGGCCGGCCGTGCTGCTGCTGACCCTTGCCGGCGGGCTTTCCGGCCTGCTCTACAGCCAGTACGCCCAACCGGTCTACAAGGCCGAAGCCGAACTGGAAATGAATGTCCGTCGTCCGCGGGTGATCAACAACGAAGCCGTGTTTGAGGATAGCAGCCTTGTGCGGGACGAAGGCGTGATCTTCAATACGCGCTTCGCGAAGTTCCGCTCCCCGGCCATGGAAAAGCTGGCGACCGAGGAATACTACAAGAGATATCCCGAAGAAAATGTTCCGGGCAGGCACGCCGGGATGGGGAAATACCAGCTCTCCTCCCTCATCGCCGATGTCGAATGGTCGAAGGATCCCAAGGCCAACATCGTCCGGGTGTTCTATCTATGCCCCGATCCCGAGTTTGCCGCCCAGCTTGTCAATGTCCTCTCCGAGTGCGCCGGCCTGCTGATGATGCAGGAAAACCAGGCCCTGTCCGACGAAGCGGTGAAGTGGCTGGTTTCCCAGGCGCAGGAGCAGCTCAATTCGCTCGAGGAGGTGGATCGCCAGCTTTCGCGCATCCGCGAGGAGTCGCAGCTCGACTCGCTGCAGCACCGCAAAACGGTACTGCAGCAATCCCTGGTGGCCGTATCGTCCGAATGCGAGGCGATGATCGGCACCTTGTCGTCGCGCCAGACCGTGTATGACTTCGTCAAACGCTTGAAGGGGACGGATGCCAATCTGGAAATGCTGCCGCCCGGCCTGCCCAAGGAGGAGCAGCTCTATGAGCTGATTCAGGCGTGGCGGGCCGCCAACGAGGAGCTGCTGCTGGCGTCGGGCCGCTACACGCAACTGCATCCCGACTACCGCCAGGCCGCCGAAAAGGAGTTGCGCGCCCGCGGCCGGCTGGAGCAGTTCATCGAATTGTCGTCGCGCTCCGTCCAGAACGAGATCGAACTGCTGAACCGGCAGGTGGAGCAGACCAAGTTGCGCATGGAATCGATGAAGCAGGAGATGGCGGAGCTGGACAAGCAGCTGGTGGCCGGGATGCAGCGCATCCAGGCGCTGGAGCGGCAGCGGGAGGCCGCCGACAACGCCTACCAGGCGATGTTGCGCCGCATGGAGGAGGCCCGCCTTTCCGCCGACGAGAACATGGCTTTTACCAAGGTCATCCGCGAAGCCGAGGTGCCGCTTGTGCCTGTCAGCCCGAAACGGCCGGTCTGCCTGGTGGTCGGCACGCTGCTGGGCGGCTTCTTGGGCTGCCTTGCCGTGGTACTGATGGCGTTGCTCACCGACAAGATCGCCTCCGTCAACGACCTCAAGGCCTTGCGGCTCAACATACTCGGCGTGATCCCTTCGCAGAAGAAGGTTGATTCGCGCAGCGAGCTGGCCACCATCGGCTTGCGCGACAAGTTTTGCCATATCGTCGAGATTTTCGCCGGCATCAATGCGCTGCTGTCGTCGGACAAATTCATAGCCAAGACCCGCATGCTGCTGGTGAGCAGCGCCATGCCGGGCGAGGGCAAGACGGTCTCGGCGTGCAACCTGGCGATCAGCTCCGCGCTGAATGGAACCCGGACGCTGTTGATCGACGGCGATCTGCGCCGTCCTCAGCTGGTCAATGTGTTCGCCGTCGATGGCGGGCACCCTTCCTTGCTGGAATGGCTTATGGGCAACACGGGCGCGACCTCGTGCGAAAGCCTCGTCAACCGCAACGTGATCGACAATCTCGATGTCATCATCAGCCGCCCGCTCAGGGAGATCAATCCGGCGGAACTGCTGGGGCGCGGGCGCTTGGCCGAGCTGCTCAAATGGGCGCGCAAGCACTACGACCGGATCATCATCGATTCGCCGCCGATGGGCGCCGTCGGGGACGGCCAAGTGCTGGCCAACCTAGTCGATTCCGTGATCGTGGTTTCCCGCGTGGGCAAGACGCGCCGGCGCGCGCTGCGCTTCGCGCTGGCCCGCTTCGAGGAGATCGACGCCAACGTGCTCGGCTGCATTGCCAATGACGTTCCGAATTCGCTGGTCGGCATGTTTGGCGGGGCCGAAGGATATGGCTACGGCTATGGATACGGCTACGGCGGCTATACGAACGATGGGCAGGAATAGGCGGCCGCCGTTCAGGATGAAACAGGCGATGACGAGGGCTTTTAAGGAGCCATCTGCGCGGTTGGTTTCAGCGTCTAGCTGATCGACCAATGGCGGCAGCGTACCGCCCTCTTTTTTTCTTTTTCTGGAAACCATGGGCGAATTTAAGTCGGACAGCAGTGTGAAGCGCACCCGGACGAACGCGATCTACACCGCGCTCCGTTTCGGGGTGTACGCCCTTGCCGGGGTCTTCTTCGTTCCGTTTTTGGTGAAGCAATACGGCTCGGGCACCTACGGGCTGATTGCCTTGGCCGGGTTTCTGACGCAATATGTCGGGCTGATTTCCGGCTGCATCGGATCGTCGGTTTCGCGCTTCCTCAACGTGGCGTTGAACAAGAACGATTGGCAACAGGCGAACGAAATCTTCAACACCGCGCTGGTGGCCAACCTCGGCTTCATCCTGATCCAGCTGCCGCTCTTTGTGCTCGGAACCTGGAAGCTCGACTGGCTGATCGACTTTCCGCCGGAGATCGCAGCCGATTTCCGGATCTTGGTCTCCTGCAACATCGCGATCTTCTTCCTCGACATCATGAAGGGGGCCTTTTTCACGCCCATGTACGCGGCCAACCGGCTCGACATCGGCGAAAGCTTCAATATTGGCTCGCAGTTGGTGCGGCTGGCCCTGCTGTTTTTCGGGATCACGTGGCTCGGTCCCTGGCTGTGGATCATCGGGGTCGTCGACCTGGGCGTTTCGCTGCTGACCTTCGCCATCGGGCTGCTGGTCTACCGCAAGCTGGTCCACCGCAGTTTGGTCTTCCGGAAAAAATACGTCACGCGCAAGTGGGTGCGTCCGGTGATGAACATGGCGGGCTGGGTGCTGGTCGCCGAACTCGGCCAGGTGCTCTTCCTCAAGACCGACGTCTGGATCATCAACCGTTTCGTGGGCATCGAGCAGGCCGGGATCTGCGCGGCGCTGCTGCTTTGGCCAAACTTCGTGCAGCAGATCGCCAAGAATGTCTCCGCCGTGATCATACCGGTCATCCTCATCGACTACGCCAACGACCGGCAGGAGCGCATCCGCGCCATTGTCCTGCTCTCCAGCCGGCTGTTCGCCATCATGTCGCTCGTCGTCTGCGGGCTGGTGCTCTGCTTCGGCGACTGGCTGCTCGTGGTCTGGATGGGCGAGGACTATCGCCAATACCATTGGCTGCTGATCCTCATGATGCTGCATTTTCCGCTGACGCTGACGCGCGAGGCCTACTGGCCCGTCTTCCCGGCGTTCAACAAGATGGAATACATCGGCGTTTCCCAGCTGGTCAGCGGATTGCTCAACGTCGTGCTTTCGATCGCCTTCGTCTTCATGGGCTACGGCTTGGACGGGGTCGTTATAGCCACCGCGATCAGCCTCGTCCTGCAGCGCACCTTCCTGCTCTCCGCCTTCGTCGGCAAGCTCTTGGAGTTCCCGGTCCGCCAATACGTCTGGATCCACGCGCCCGGCGCCGTGCTCGCGGTGGCCGTGCTGGCGCAGAAATACCTCTTCCAGGCGCAGCACTTCTACGTGGCCGGCGCCTGCGCGATCGGGATGGGAATCCTGCTGGTCGTCCGCCTTTGGCTGCATGACGATTCCGTCAAGAGCTTGGTCGTTTCACTGCTCCGCAAATCCCCATAGGAAAGGATGCTGGTTTGGATCTTTTCGCACTCGTTTTGTACGCGGCGCTGAACGTGGCCATGCTCGCATGCCATTTCGTCGGCAAGGGGCGCTATTTTGAATTTCCCTTCTGGGCCGCGGTGCTGGCCTTGGGCTGGTTTTTCCCCCAGGCGGTCGGCGGATGGCTCAACACCGGCGATTTTCCGGAGGGCGCCTACGCCGGAAGCATGTTCTTCGCCGCGCTCTGCACGCTGGCGCTCTGGGTTGGGTTCGATGTTTCCGCCCACAAGGTGCCGGCGAAGCCGTCCTGGCTGGATGCGCCGTTCGACATCCGCAAGCTGCATGCGGCCGGCGCGCTGCTTTGCGCCATCGGCTTTTTCTTCCAGTACAAGCTCTCCAGCCTGCCCGACGAAGTCACCTCCCAGACGCAATGGTCCGGCGCCGCCGTCAAGTACCTCTTCCTCTCGAACATATTCGTCTTCGGCTTCATCACGCTCTGGCTCGTCTACCTGAGCCGCAAGAAGCTGTTCGCGCCCAGCCTGCTGATCTTCATCGTTCCCAGCCTTGCCCTCCTGGCCGAAGCCGCCGTGCTCCGGGGGCGGCGCGCGGCGATGATGAACCTGCTCTCCTACGTTGCGGCGAGCCTCTGGTTTGTCCGGCGCATCGCGCTGCCGCGCTGGATGCTGGTGACCGGGCTCTCCCTCGGGCTGGTGCTCATCAACGCCATCGGCATCTACCGCTCGATCATGGCGGAGGAAGGCGTGCCGTTTTCGGAGCGCCTTGCCCAAATCCGCGAATCGGGGCTGGCCGAATCCGCCGGAGGCGTGCTCAAGGAATCCGGCCACGAATTCCGGAACTATATCTACTACCGCCAGGTCTACGCCGAAAACGGCGGCTTCGATTTCGGCGCCGCCCACTGGAACGAGCTGGTCTTCAACTATGTCCCCGCCCAGATCGTCGGCCGCGGCCTCAAGAATGCGCTCATGTTTCCGGTGCACGACCACATCGCGCTGGCCGAGGAAAAATTCGGCTTCGCCTTCGGCGTCGGCACCACCTCGACCGGCTACACCGATTCGTTCGCCTCGTTCGGCTGGTTCGGGTTTGTGAAATACCTGCTGATCGGCACCATCATGGGGACGCTCTACCGCCATGCGATGCTCGGCAGCTTCCTGCCCCAGCTGCTCTACGTCTATTCGCTGGGCACGGCCATGCACGCCATCTCGCACGGCACGAACGCCATCCTGCTCTCCCTCTGGATCTACTTCCTCGCCCTGGGCTTTCCCTCCCTCTATCTTGCGCGCGCCAAGCGCGACGGCGGCCTCCTTCAAAGCGCGCAGCAACCCTGCTGAAATAACAAACCATGAACACTCCATCCCCCGCAAAACCCCGCGTGCTCGTCTGCCAGCGCGGCTCGCGCCACCGCTACGCCATCCCGCGCCTGCTCGAGGAATCGGGCCTGCTCGCCGGGCTCTACACCGACTCCAGCGCC
>JBGSLE010000569.1:0-12101 GCA_041740875.1 Pontiella sp.
AGAACCCTTTACGCGGAGAGCTTGAAAAAGTCGCGACTTCTCAGAAAAACGAGCAAAAATGCGTCAAGGATAAAATTCGATAAAAATCACTTTTTTTGAGAGAGCGGGGTAGCGAAAAAAGTGGCCTGCTGAATAGTTACGGCCATTCAAGGTTGGTGGCCTGCCCAAAAAGGAGTTGCGGCTTGGATTCCGCAAGGAGCAATCAGAGATGAAAAAAGAGAACAAAACCTTCGCGTTCGCGGGCGCACTCATGGCGGCATTCCTGATGGGCCCATTAGCGAGCCACGGTGCCGTGCTGCTTTCGGATCATTTGGACGGCTATGCCGTCGGCACCGCCAGTACCGATGCGACGGGAGCCGACATCCTGGGCGACGGCTGGCATACAAGCAACGAATCGCTGAATGGATCCGCTCCAACGCTCGAATACCAAAGCATGGGCGGGGATGGCTATTTGAAGATTGGAAACTACAACACCGTCTACAGCCGAAAACTCCTCGCAGCGCCCGTGCCTTCCGCCGCAACCAATGTGACCCTGCGGCTCTCCTACTACTTTAGCGACGCGTCGACAACGGCGGCGGACCAGTTGCGCTTTGGGCTGGATACGGGAAACACCGATAACGGAGGGGCGACGTTCCTGTTCTACAACGATCCGGACAATGGCTACAAACTTCGCATCGGGGCGTTCATCAGCAACGTGCCGTTGTACAGGACGAACAACGCCAAAGTGGATTTCATCTTCAACCTCCAGCAAGCCGCGGCCAGTTCCGACGTGCTCGCGACGCTCTACTACCGGGTTTCCGGCGGCGTTTACGCGCCAGCGACCTTCGATGACGGTTTCGGCAACTTCACCAATACGACCGTCAACCTGGGGAGCGCCAATAACATCCGCAATATCTTGACGGTGTTTTCGCGCACGCAATACTCCGGCGGGTTTACCGATGTCGAAGTCACAACTGGGCCGTTTTCGGCCTCGGAATCGGCCGCGATCATCGGCATGGAGCCTGCATCCGGCGGCTTGGTGAAGCTGGTTGTCGCCGCATCGAATCCGGCCGCCTCGCATCCGCAAGGCACCATCGAACTGGGCGGGATTGGCTGGACCCGCGTGCCGCACTCGGACGATGGCGTCCATCCGTTCGTCGTTACGAATCTGGACTATTCCACCGTGTCGGGCACGAACAGGGAGATCTATGTGGAATCTTCCAAGGAGAACGGCTATTTCTCCGTGGCCACGGAGCTGGTTGTGACGACCGACCGTGTAATGGCCGCGTTCAATGCCAACGGCGGCGGAATCCATCCCCGCATCTTCGCCGACGCCCAGCGGTTTGAGGCCATAAAAAGCCGTATGGTGACGGATCCCGAATTTGCCGCCGCCGTCAATGCCTACCGCGTCAAAGGCGATGCGCTGCTGCTGAAACCCGTGTTGCAATGGTCCGGTGACTTTCTGACCGGAACGAAGATCGTGGGCGATGGAAGCGGCAGCCTGCTGAATTCCTTTGTCCGCCCGTTCAAGGACCGGATGGAGATCTGGGCGTTCCTCTACCGCATCACGGGGGAGATGAAGTATGCCAATCGCGCCTGGGAGCATATTGAATCGTTGGGGAATATGCCCAGTTGGTTGACGACCTCGCTGGTGCCGGGCGAATTGTGCTACGGGTTTGGACTGGCCTACGACTGGTTCTACGATGCGTTCACGCCGACCCAGCGCGCCGCCATGCGCGCCAACCTGTTGAGAAACGGACTGACGCCGGCGCTGCTGGTGTATCGGGGCGGCAGCCCGTCGATTTTAGGCGAAGGGCCGTTTTTGGATCCGACCTCGAATTTTGCCGCGGTGGTGAACGGTGGCATCGCCATCGCCGCCCTGGCGGTCATGGCGGAGGAATCCATTGCGGCCGAGGTGCTGGCGGGGGCGATGGTGACGCTCTCCGACTTCATGGATGTGAATTATGAACCGGAAGGGGTGGGGACTGCCGGCCCGATGTATTTCAACTATGCAAACAACTATGGCATCCGGTTTCTCGCCGCGCTCGACGACGTGCTCGGCACCCAGTTCGGGATCACGGCCGGATACGGCTTTTCCCAGACAGGCGACTATTGCCTCTACAACACGGGGCCGACCGGCATCCCCTTCGTCTATAGCGATTCGGGCACGAATCCATTCACGAGCTATGTGCTCTACTGGCTGGCCGCCCGCTATAAGACCCCCGCCTATGGTTGGCAGGGGATGAGGTCGAATGTCCTTGAAACGGAAGCAAACGGATCCGTCGCTTCGTTCCTCAACTTTCTCTGGGAAGAACCGGCGGCCTACGGCGCGCCGACGAGCGCGGACTATCCGCTCGCGCGGCTCTTCCGGGGCACCATCGAACTGGCGATGATGCGCAGCGCCTGGGACGATCCCAACGCGCTCTATTTCGCCATGCGGGGCGGAAACGACCGCTTCGATCATGGCCATTGCGATATCGGCGGCTTTGCGCTCGATGCCGACGGCGTGCGCTGGGCGGTCGATCTGGGGATCGGAAATTATGACTGGCCGGGTTATTTCAACGGGCTTACCGGCGATGAAGGCACGCGCTGGACCTATTATCCCTGCCGGGCGGAAGGGCACAACACCATCGTGATCAATCCCAGCCTGCTGGCCGACCAGAAAATGGGCGTGGCCCCCTTTACCGCCTTTGGCCAGGATGCGGGGAGTGCGTTCGCCGTGCTCGACATGACGGGCGTCTATGGGCCGTGGGCCACCAGCGCCCGCCGCGGCGCGAAAAGGGAAGGCAATGCCCTTCTGTTGCAGGACGAGATCGCGCTGAAGAGCTCATCGAAGGTGTATTGGTCCATGCACACAAAGGCGGCCATCACGCTCCAAAACGGCGGCAAGAAGGCGGTGCTCACACAGGATGGGAAGACGCTCTATGTGAAACTCCTTGCTCCGACAAACGCTGTTTTTTCGGTCATGGATCCGCTGCCTTTGCCCGGCTCCCCGACGCCGTCCGAATACACGGGCAAGTCCGGCGTCAAGAAAATCGTGATCGCGCTGCCGCAGGTCTCCGCAGCAAGCATCAGTGTTTCCTTTTCCACCGAGGGTGCGGCGACCTTCACCCCGACCCCGCTTTCGAGCTGGGAATAGGGTTGAGATAATATAACACAAAAAAGTTTGACGGCGATGGGGCGCCGTGGCACACTGCGAATGTGATAAATGGTCACAGATTGGCGCTGCGTGCGCAGGCGCGCATCCTGATCGAACAAACAAGCGGAAAAAATAAAGGAGAAGCAAAGTGAAAAAAAACCATAAAAATGCAGTGCGGGCGGTCGCCATGGCGCTTGTGGCATGGACCGGAACATCGGTTAGCCATGCCGGAATTGTGTTCTCGAGCAGCTTTGACGAGTATGCTGCCGGTACCGCCAGTGCCGATGAATTTGGCGCTGACACCCTTGGGGATGGATGGTTTACCAGCGATGAGAGTGGGGCGGCTGGCACCGCTCCGTCGCTCGTCTACCAAAGCCTAGCCGGTGATGGATATTTGGCAATGGGTCCGTACACAACCATTTATGCGCGAAAAGCGATCAATGCGGGATCCATAGCGGCAACGGATACCAAGGTGGTCATGACGGGTACCTATTATTCGGGAAACTTAATTAATACTGCTGGCAATAAACTGGTAGTGCTTGGATTGGATAACGAGCTCGACACCTCAGGAGGGGCAACGTTTCAGTTCAGCAACGCAAGTGGTGCCACAGGTTGGACGTTAGGAAGTTTCGTGAGCGATAAAGTGTTTAACCCTACCGCAGCCAACATGAAGCTTGACTTTGTCTATACGCTGACCCAGGCATCCCCGACTGCAGGTGTTATTGCCAGCTTGAAATATCAAGTGGATGGCGGGGGCTTTATCGATGTGACGTTCAATGATGGTTTGGGAAACTATACGGTAACGAGCGTTAATCTGGGGAGTGCTGTCGATCTCACGGCGATCCAGTCCGTTTTTTCACGCGCAGCGAACGGCGGTGGATATTCCGACCTCCAGATTGTTTCGATTCCTGAGCCTGCGGCCCTCGGGCTGATCGTTGCCATGGGCGGAGGATTGATGGTTGCCCGGCGCATCTTTACCATCTAGTGGCATATCGGCCCTCCAGATGGGCAATAAGCAAGAGCTTGCAGAGACCTCTCAGCAGGCTCTTTTTTTGATCACGACCCGAATGGCACGGACATGGTTCATGTTCCCATCATTATTCATCAATCCGACAGTGCGCCGTGTTGTATCCGCAGATTACGCAAAAGATCGCAGATTTTTATGCTGCGATCTCAACGGACGGGTGACATGAACCAAAACAATGGTTGCTGGCGAAAATCGGCCTTAATCAGAATAAATTCCTATGCAAACCCTGATATGCCACCGTTTTCCGCTAGGGATACCCGGTCGGTCCATGCATATATTGAGATAAAATAACACATATAAATATTGACGTGGACGAAATGCCGTGAAATATTATCGCATGCAAATTAGATAAGGCGTGCCGTCGAGGTGCAAGCGAACTGCGAAACCCAAACAGGAGAATAAGATGAAATACAAAACGAAAAACTCAATGGCAGCACTCGTTGCAGGTGCGGTTGTGTTGCTGGCCGGGTCACCCTGCAGTTACGGTGTCGTTATTCACAGCGAAGACTTTGAGGGCTACGCCAGCGGTACCCAAAGTACCAGCAACACGGGCAGCGATACCCTGGGTGATGGCTGGTACACGTCGAATGAAAGCGCCACAATCACAGATCCGGCCGTGGGCACCCTTGCCTACGCGACAAACGCGATCGGTGATGGTTACCTGAGTATGGGGCCTGCAAATACGATTTACTGCCTCAAACCGCTCGATGCGGCCATCACCTCGACGGTCACCAAGGTGGTTATGACGGGGAAATATATCAACTCGTCCAGTGATATCTATGTTGGCCTGCATACCTCGACTCCTGTTCCTCCGCCCGGCAATGGAACATTTACGTTTAACAACAAAACGGATGCGGGTAGCAATTATATAAAGATTGGAACCCATGTATCCAATCAGCAGCTAAAAAAGGTTCAAAACCAGGTGGTCGATTTCGTATTTACGCTGGAACAAAGTGGTGGGCCGGGTACCGATGTCATCGCAACATTGAGCTACCAGACGAATGCCACGGGCTTCATCGATGTAACGTTTGGCAGCGGTGCCGCCGAGACCAATGCCCATAATTTCGGCCCGGGCAATGCCCTCTCCTCTATCGTGGCCCTCTATATACGCGCTGCGTATAACGGCGGGATGGCCGACGCGAAGATTGATGCCTTTTCAGGGGAAGTGGTCGAACCCCCTGTGCCCTCAACCTTCATTTACGACGATTTTGCGAACAACGACCTTGCTACGGGGGGCGTTGGAACCACCAATGCCGGCTTCGTACTGAAAAACAGGGTTGCGGAAGTGCAGGGGACCGCCATCGAAACAAACGATCTTGCTGTGGTTTCGATCTCTACAAATTCCGCTTTAGGGCCTGCCGGGATCGTTAGCATTAAATCGTTCAATACAACGCAGGTCGAAACCAATGGATTTAAGGCAACATGGGTGGTTGATTCCTTGGCGACCAATGTATTCAACAAACTCTTCTTTGGTATCCAGAAAAACACGGGATTATTTAACGGTTCGGCCAATTCCGGATTGAGTTTTGCCATCGATGACGGGCTGGACGGCATTAAGGTGAACGGGTTGACCAACGGCACGAGTACGACGCTGGCTTCGGGAACGATTGCGGTTGCCCCCGGCAGTGGCAGTTTCACGTTTGTCGCGACCGCCAGCAGCAATGGGTGGTCCTATAGCTGCGCAGAGCTGGGCATGACGGGAAGTGGTCCGTGGGCACCGGGTTTTGACTATTCTACCCTGTTCGATGCCACCACTTTCGTCAGTGCTTGGATCCAGCAGGTTGGAGCTAATAGCGCAGGCATGTCGATCGATAGCATCACGGTCAGCCCGATCTCTGGTGAAGCCCCTCCGGAAGATCCGGTCGCGGGATCGTTTGCCAGCATCGGACCGGTCGCGGGCAATCTGATTAGGCTGGTTATTTCGGGCTCCACCTTGACCGATATCTATCCCTACACCAAATCCGACCTGGTGTATGGCAGCTGGGCCAGCGTGCCGCACTCGGATAATGGAATTAACCCGTTTGTGGTCACCAACCTGGGCTATTCCAGCGTATCCGGATCCAATGCCGTGATCTATGTGCAGGGCACCAACGCCGCCGGCTTCTTTGGCCTCGGTTTGTAGCAGGCGTTGTCTGATTGGCATCTAATCCCGGCCTCTAAACGGGTCGGGATTTTTTTTATCCGATCCAGTGCAGGAGAAATCGATGAAAAGAATCGTCTTTGGAGCCATGCTGGTTTTTCTGGCTGCTTCGGTGCCTGCGGAGCTGCGGATTCCGGCGGTGTTATCCGACGGCATGGTGTTGCAGCGGGGACAATCGGTTGCGGTGTGGGGCTGGGCGGAGCCAGCAGCGGAGGTTTCGGTTGCGTTTGGCGGACAGGTTGTCGCAGCTACGGCCGACGCCGAGGGGAAGTTCATGGTCCGGCTTTCCGGCATGGACGCCTCCGCGACCCCCCGTTCCCTGACGGTCAAGGCGGGAACCGAAAGCGCCGAAGTAAAAAACGTGCTGGTGGGCGAGGTATGGCTTTGTTCCGGGCAATCCAACATGTCGCTGCGCATGGAGCAGTCAGGGAACTTTGAGCAGGAAAAAGCCGCGGCGAACCATCCGCTCATCCGCATGTTCCTGACCGATATGGTCACGAGTCGCGAGCCGCAAGCCGACTGTTCCGGCGCATGGCAGGTCTGCTCGCCTGAGACGATCGCGAAATTTTCCGCCGTGGGCTATTTTTTCGGGCGCAAACTCCAGCAGGAACTCGATGTTCCGATTGGGCTGATCCGTTCGGCGTGGGGCGGATCGCCCATCCAGGCCTGGGTGCCGATCGCGACCTATGGAAAATATCCGCTGATGGCCGACTACAAAGCACAGCAGGATGCGGCGGCGGAAACCTTCGATGAAGCGGCTGAAGCGGCGCGCCATGCCAGGGCCGTTGAAATATGGAATGCAAAGGTGGCGGAGGCTAAGGCGAACCCTGCCACGGCTCCGAAACCACCCCGGAAAATCGCCCATCCACACAAGTCCCATAAATATCCGGCGAACTGCTACAATGGGATGATTCATCCGTTGGCACCGTACACCCTGCGCGGCGTGATCTGGTATCAGGGCGAGGCGAATACCGGAACCATCGAAGAGGCGAAGCTCTATCGCCACCTGCTGGAAGATCTCGTTCTGCAATGGCGGAAGGATTGGAAGGCGGAGCTGCCTTTCTACGCCGTCCAGTTGGTCAATTACATGGCACCGCAGGCAACGCCGGTGGAGGATACAGGCTGGGCATTTATCCGCGAAAGCGTGCTCGCTTTCCAGAAGGAGGTTCCGGATACGGGCATGGCGGTCGGCATCGACATCGGCGAGGCGGATCAGATCCACCCGCTCAACAAGCAGGATATCGGGTTGCGCCTAGCACAGCAGGCCCTGGTGAAAACCTACGGGCGCGACGGCGTTGCAGGCGGCCCCATCTACCAATCGATGAAAAGAGAGGGCAACAAGATCGTCGTCACATTTAGCGACGTCGGCTCCGGCCTGATGGCAAAGGGCGGAGAACCGCTGAAAACCTTTGCGATCGCCGGAGCGGACAAGCGGTTTGTTTGGGCGCAGGCCGCGATGGTGGGCGACACCGTGGTCGTCAGCGCGGCAGAGGTGCCCGATCCGTTGGCGGTGCGCTACGCCTGGGCCGATAATCCAGCGGGATGCAACCTCTTCAACAAAGAGGGTTTCCCGGCCTCGCCGTTCCGGACGGACAACTGGGACCCGCTTCCGCAGCCAAGCCCCTGATCATATCGCGATAGGCCATAAATCCCCGGGTTTAATGGTTGCCATCCGTGTTGTGAAATAATATCACAACAAGCAGGTTGATTGGGCTATGCCGCTCCCACCGGGTTTGTCTATAAAGGCGTCTCGATGGCAGTGGAACCAGTCGAAACAAAAGGGAATGCCGAATTCAGAGGAATGCGTCATGGGTTTTAATTTCAGGTATTGTCTTGTTGCCGCTGCGGGCATCGGACTCGTGGCCGGATGCCGGACGGATGTTGCGCAAAAAAACGCTGCCAACCGCCCGAACATTCTTTTTATCATCGTCGATGACAGCAATTTCAGCCAGTACGCCTGCTTTGGCGGCAAGGCCCTGACGCCGAACATCGACCGCCTCGCCCGCGAAGGAATGCTGTTTGAACAGGCCTACACCTCCTCCTCCATCTGTACGCCGACGCGCTACTCCGTTTTGACGGGCCAGTATGCCAGTCGCGCTCCGAGCCTCAACAAGGAGTGCCAAACCGATCGTTTCCCGAGCTTTATCCGCTGGAATACCGATATCGATCCCTCCATACCCAACACCGCGCACGTGCTGCGCGATGCCGGTTATTTTACAGGCATGGTGGGCAAGTGGCATATCGGGTACGCGGGGGTTGAAGAGGCCCTGAAAAGCATGCCGTCGCCGTTGCCGGCCGACCATTCCATTCTTGCCGATCCAGCCGATCCGGCGGTGAAGGCGTATTTGAAGATTCTTTACGACGCCGGTGTAGAGGGGATCAAGCGCAGTGGCTTCGACTATGTGGACCGGCTCTACCAGGCCAATCCGGACGACAAGATGACGCCTTGGAGCACGCAGTGCCAGCTGAACCAGCACAATCCGGAATGGATCACGGAGGGTGCGCTGGAGTTCCTCGATAAAGCCGCGCAGCAGGAGAAACCGTTCTATCTCTATCTGAGCACGACGCTGCTTCACCTGTCGCCGGATCCGACCGCTGATCTGAAAACGGGCAATCCGCTGATCACGCCGCTGGGGTTGTTGGACAAGGCGCCCGATGTCCAGCCGTCCCGCGCATCGGTGCTGGAACGGATCCGGGCGGCCGGTTTGCCGGAAGAGGCGGCGATGGGCTTGTGGTTTGACGACGGGGTCGGAGCGGTCTTGCAGCGGTTGGAAACGCTGGGATTGGCCGACAATACGCTGGTGGTCTTTTTTTCCGACCAGCAGATTCCCGGCAAGGACACCTGCTACGACGCGGGCGTCAATACGCCGATGCTGATGCGGTGGCCGGGCAGGATTGCACCTGGCACTCGGAACGACGACCTGATTTCGAACATCGATTTTGCGCCGACTTTTTTTGCGGCTGCGCACGTGCAACCGCCCGAGGATATGCACCTCGATGGCCTGAGTTTCCTGCCCTTGGTTCAAGGCGGGAAAATTCCATGGCGCGATGCCCTGTTCTTCGAGCTGGGGGATATGCGGGCGGTTCGCACCCGGGAATGGAAATACATTGCCGTGCGGGCATTGACCGAAGAGCAGTGGAACCGGATGTCTCCCAAGGAGCGGGAAGAGCAGGAGTTCCGCAAGCGCTATTTCCGCAACGAGGCGGTGTTTGATCGCTGGGCGCAGGAGGTGAAGGACGGCACCACGGACGCCCGCTCGATTTACCGTACCGCGCATCGTGCAGACTACCTGAAGCCGGACGCCCTCTATGATCTGAAAAGCGATCCGCAGGAACTCAACAACCTGGCCGCCAATCCTGCCTATGCAGAACCGCTCAAGAGCATGAAAAAGCGGTTGACGGAGTGGTTGGACACGATGCCCGGACCCTACGGGGAGTTCAAAACTTCGAATGGATCGACCGAACAAACCAAGGAAAACCTATGAAAACAAAAACCATCGCTGCCCTCTGCTCATTAACCCTCGCCCTGACGGGCGCATCCGTCTTTTCCCAAGAGGGCAAACGGGAGCCGATCATCAATACCAACGTGCCGCCAGAGCGCATCATGCAAGCGTTGCAGGCAAAAGGGGCTGGCGTCCATCCGCGTCTGTTTGCCGATGCCGCGCGGTTTGAAGAGATCAAGGAGGGGATCAAAACCGAGCCGCAACTGCGTACGTTGTTCGAGGCGTACAAGGCCCATGGCGATTCGCTGATGGACAAGCCTTCACCGGAGTATGTCCACCGGGATGGGGGCAAGAACCATGGGAAAGGCAATTTCCTGAACTCGGTGGCCCGCGTGATGGTGGACCGCATGGAGGTCTGGGGCTTTCTCTATCGCGTTACCGGGGAACGGAAATATGTCGACCGGGCGTGGAAGGATCTGGACGTCGTCTGCGGATTCCCCGACTGGCATGCCTCTCCGATGCTCGTGACCGGGGAGATGTCGTTCGCGGTGGGATTGGCCTACGACTGGCTGTACGACGCGCTGACGCTGGAACAGCGCGCGACTCTTTTGAAGGCCCTTGCGGAAAAGGCCTTTGCGCCGGCGCTGATCGCGTATCGCGGCCAACCGCATTCCTACAAGGAGATCAACGATGGCTGGCTGAGCAACGTCAATAATTTTTCCGGGGTGGTGCCTGGCGGGCTGGGGGTAGGGGCCCTGGCGGTCATGGATCAGCTGCCCGAAGCAGCCGAGATACTGTCGAGCTCGCTGGTCCCGATGACCCAGTACATCAAAATGGGCTATGAACCCAATGGCGGCGGCATGGAAGGACCGATGTATTGGACGTATGGCGCCAAATACATCATCTATCTGCTGGCGGCGATGGATAGCGCGTTGGGAACGGATTTCGGCCTTTCGGAGATGCCGGGCCTGCGCCTGATGGGGGACTACGCGCTCTACACCCAGGGAGCGACCGGCCGAGCGTTCAACTACAGTGATTCCGGGCCAAACTACTTCAATGCCCCCTTCATCTTTTGGCTGGCGGAGCATTACCAGAAACCGGCCTATGGCTGGGCGGTTCTCGGGAATCAATCCCTGTCAGCAGATGGGGCTGAGGCGGCGGCGGAAGGCGAAGAGGCGGAGGAGGGCAAGGAAGGCGTCTTCAAATTGCTTTGGGCCCAACCCTCCACCTATCGCGCGCCCACGCCGGAGGAATACCCCCTGGCCCGGCTGCATCAGGCCGAGGTGGATCTGGCGCTGTTCAAAAGCGCCTGGAACGACCGCAATGCGCTGTTTTTCGGGATGAAGGGCGGGCGCAACCGGATGAACCACGGGCAGATCGATATCGGAACGTTTGTGCTCGAAAACGACGGGGTTCGCTGGGCGGTCGACCTCGGCCTCAGCAGCTATAAGATGCCGGGAGCATTCGATGGGGTTAGAAATCCCGAAGGGCAGCGCTGGACCTATTACCGGAACCGGGCCGAAGGGCACAACACGCTCGTGATCGACAACGACAAACTCGCCGACCAGGAAATGGGCGTGGCCCCGTTTACTGCCTTTAGCGACGCCCCGACCCACTCGTTCGCCGTTTTGGACATGAGCGAGATGTATGCGAAAAACGCCAAAAGCGTTCGCCGTGGCGTGCGGATCGTCGGCAAGTCGGTCTTGCTGCAGGATGAAGTCGACCTGAAAAGCACCGGCGAGCTCCATTGGTTCATGCATACCGAAGCCGATATCAAGATCATCAACAAAGGCAAAACCGCCGTGCTGCAGCAGGACGGCAAAACGCTCTATGTCCAGTGCCGTTCCCCGGCGGATGCGGGATTCACGGTGATGGATGCCGCTCCGTTGCCGGGCTCGCCCGATCCCAAGGAACAGAAAAAGGAGGAGGGTGTGCGCAAACTGGCCATCGTGCTGAAAAAGGCAAAATCCGCGCGCATCGTCGTCGGGTTTTCATCGGATGAGAAGGGCGCCAACATCCCGTCAACCCCGCTCGCAGACTGGAAATAAGAAGGCCGTTCCATGGGTGAAGCATCGAAAGATCGACCGAATATCGTTTTGGTTTTGACGGATGACCAAGGCTACGGCGATCTCGGATGCCATGGAAACCCCGTGATCCGGACACCGAACATCGACCGGTTCCACAGCCGATCGATGCGCTTTACCAATTACCACGTCGGCCCCACCTGCGCGCCGACCCGCAGCGGCGTGCTGACCGGGCATTATGCCAACAGCGCCGGCGTCTGGCACACCGTGGGCGGGCGCTCGCTGCTGCGCAGCGGCGAAACGACCGCGGCCGATATCTTTTCCCGCGCTGGGTGGCGCACCGGCCTTT
>JBGSLE010000570.1:0-2402 GCA_041740875.1 Pontiella sp.
AGGCGTAGGGCCGCAGGTCGACGATCGCGCCGCCGAGCTTCATCTCGACCGTGGCGCGCATCGTGGAGTCGGCATACCAGAAGACCTGGTTTTTCGTGCCGAAAAGCGTGTCCTTCCAGAGCGCGCAGACCGGTTCGTTGACCGCCTTGTTGGCGCGGTACCAGCCCGCGAATTCGGCCATGGTCAGGTCCTCGACCTTGCCCTCCTTCTTCAGCTGGCCGTAGTAGGCCAGGAAAACCTCGTAGGATTTGACGAGCACCCGGTAGTCGCACTCCCAGCGGCCGGCCTTGCCCATCCAGCCGGGGCCGACGTAGACGAGGTTGTAGGAATAGCCCTTGTTGTATTTCTTCATCACCTGGTACTGGTCGACGAGGTTGAACATGAAGGGCAGGCGGTCCTTCTCGTAGATCAGCCCGCGGATGACGTTCTGCGGGTGGGTGCCGAACATGTCGCCGGCGTTGTCCTGGATCGCGAGCAGGTCGCGCGAGAGGTGCGGCACGGCCACGATGCCGAGGTCGTCGTCGGCGTCCGACGCGATGGCCGCCGAGTTGCATTTCGAGGGGATCCACGCCGTCCACGGCGCGCCGTCCATGATGGTGTACCAGGAGTTGTTGGCGTGGCGGAAGACCTTCGGCCCCTCCTCGAAGCAGGTGGCGACGGCGATCTTCACCATGGGATACTTCTCCTTGATGAAGGCGATCAGCTCGGCGTCCATGTAGTAGGAGCCGGTCGATTCGGGGTAGAAGCCGAAGACCTCGTGGAAGCGTTCGAACGAATCGACCACGATGCGCTTTTTGTCGTCCATGTGGTAGAGCCAGATGGCCGGATCCTTCAGGCCGTATTTTTCGCGGAACTCCTTGCAGTTGACCCCGAGGAAGGTGTGGGCGATCTCGTCGCCGAACTCGGCGTGGTGTTGCTTGGCCAGGGCGATGGCCTCGTCGTTGTAGAGCGCGGCGTAGGTCATCTGGATGGTGCATTTCAGGCCGTTGCGGTGGGCGATCTCCTGCTGGAGGCGGAAAATGTCGAGCGACTCGCCGACAACCTCCTTCGCGCCGAGGTCGTCGGCCTTGCCGGCGACGGCGTCGGTGTTGATGTATTCCGGCACCAGCTCCGGCCGGTGGATGACGTTGAGGATGAACTTGTCCATGGCTGTTCCTCTTTTAAACGGATTGGCGTTTTTGTTTGCGGGCGACGGCGGGCGGCAACGGAATGGAACCGTGGGCCAGCGGGTCGCCGGTCTCCTCCATCCATTTCTGCAAGCGGTCGCTTAACTCCTGCCGCACGGCTTGATGGGCCTCGCTGTAGGCGAGGTTGTTGGCTTCATGCGGGTCGAAAACGAGGTCGAAGAGCATTTCATCGGCGAACGGCATCCCGGCGTAGCCGTACTCCTCCCAGAACGCCTGCGCCGGGCCGCGGTCCGCCCCGCGCTGCTGGTCGCGCTTGAATGAACGGATGTACTTGTAGCGCGTCGTCCGGATCGCCCGGAGTGGACGCGGCACATCGTTGTCATGGTAGGTCTGCTCGGAAAATAGCGCTTCGTGAATCTCCTGCTGCTTGCCGGTCACCAGCGGAAGCAGCGACTTCCCGTGCAGCCACTCCGGGCGTTTGGCGCCGATCAGATCGCAAAGAGTGGGATAGAAATCCATGTGCTGGGCCATGCCGTCCACTACCTTTCCGCCGTTGAAGGCGCAGGCGTCGCCATAGGCCGGGTCGGACGGACCGCGGACGATGGTGACGACGCCGGTTCCCCGGTCGGTGAGCGTACACTTGGACTCGCAGACCCCGGTTCCGTGGTCGGTCGTGAAGATCACCAGCGTATTTTCACGGTATTCCGGCAGATCCAGCACCTTCAGAACCTTGCCGACGTCGGCATCCAACAACTCCACGCCGAGCTTGAAGTTGGCCATTTCGCGGCGGGTGACGGCGTTGTCGGGCATGTGCGGCCAGGGCTGGCAATAGCGCGCCTGCTCTTCGATATCCGCCGGTTCGTGCATCGGCTGCGATTCGATGAAGATGCGGCGGTCGTCGCGGTTGTCGCGGTGGGGGTCGAGGAAGCCGACCGACAGGAAAAACGGCTTGTCGTGTTTTTTTGCGATAAAATCGACCGCCGCCGGTGCAGTCATCGCCTGGACAAACTCCTGTTGGTCGGTCGGGGTATGGTTCAGGAAATGGTCGTACGGCAGCACCTGTTTCATCGGGGCACTCTCTTCGCAACAGACATGCTGCACGCCGGACAGCGCCGTTTCATACCCGTGGTTCCGCAAAAAGCCGGCCAGGTGCTTTGAATAGTCGTTCAGATGGTAGCCGAGCTGCCCGTACATGGGCAGCCCCAGCATCCCGCAGCAATGGGGAGGCTCGCCGGTCAGCAGCGCGGCCCGGCTCGGCGCGCAGGAGGGGGCCGC
>JBGSLE010000571.1:0-4757 GCA_041740875.1 Pontiella sp.
GCACCGGCGCGGCGGGCTGGGCGGCCTCCTCCTCGGCCTTCCGCCGGGCGTAGGACTTGACCTCCACCTCCACCGGTTCGGGGAGGAAGCGGTCGCGCACCCAGACGAGGAAGGCGGAGGCCATGACGCCCCAGGCGCAACTGGCCGCGGTCAGGAGCACTGGGTTGGGCGGCAGGTTGAGTTCGAGCATGGCGATCTGTTCGGGGCTGTAGCCCATGTGCGCGTAGAGCATCGCCGAATCGATCCCCGAAAAGGTGAGCATCATCGAAGTGGAGGTCGACAAGACCAGCGCGTATGCCACCCACCAGGCGGACATCTTGCGGCGGAACGCCCCCCATCCGACATAGGCGCAGGCGGCCGAAACCAGCAGGTTGGCCAGCAGGCCGGGCGTGCCGCTGGCCACCCGCCCGAAGAGGAAGACGACATGGTTGGCGGTGGCCCCGGCGAAAACCGACAGGCTGCCGAGGAGGCTGACGAACCCCATGGCCAGCAAGGGCAGGGGGTAGCGGTCGGTCCAGCAGGGTTCCGGATGGCGCCGCTCGCAGGTGCCCCGCACCCCCTTCAATTCGAAGAAGGCGATCGCCGCCACCGGAAACACGAGCTGCACCAGCACCAGCACCGCTAGCGCAAAATCGAGCAGGGCCATGGCGAGCAACGGTTCGAAAAGGCCGCATTCGGTCAGTAGGTTGTACGTCTCGGGCAGGATGTAGAGTGCGATCGCCAAGAACGGCGCCCCGAAGAAAAGGGTCATCCACGCCCCGGCCAGCGACAATGCGCGCGCCCAGCGCCGGGCCATGATGCAGCCCAGCCCGATGGCGAAAAACCATCCGGCGAGGGAGAAGAAAAAGCCCATGGCCAGCCAGAAGTGGATCGGTTTCATGCCTCCGGGCCCGGCGACCGAAACGACGATCATTAGCAACATCGCCAACGAAAAGCAGAGGATGCCCAGCGCGATTTCCAGCGTACCGAACACCGCCAGTCCGACCGACTGGTCCTTCGCCGGATCCCCTTCGAACCACGCTTTTTTCGCCAGCCTATGGAACACACCCTTCATGGGCAGCGCACTCTAGACGAAACCGCCGCCAGCTCAAGCCGATATCCGCATGCGTCCGAGGCGGCCAGGTGGCTACGTTGTCTTTGGCGCCGGACGCAGGTCGGCGTTTTTGTAGTATTCGACCTTTCCCTCCTCGGCGAAGGCGGCGACCTTTCCGACCAGCGACTGCCGCTGTGCGGCGGAGAGGGCGGAGAACCGCCGGACCATCGCGGCCTTTTCTTCCACGAAGGCTGGTTTTTCCGCGCCGGTGATCAGCACCGAAACCGGCAGCGAAAGGGCGAATCCAATGCACTCTTCGACCGAAAGGGCGGTGGGGACGACCGGGTTGCTGGTGGTCCATTTGACCGATCCGTTCATCTCCTTTTTCGCGAAGAAGCGGCCATCGGCCAGCGTTTTCATGGCGAGAATCCCGATGTTGCATTCGAGCAGCTTCGGAATGGCGGTTCCGACAAAGCTATGGCGGGAGGCCGCATCGACCGGATTGATGGGAAACTGGCAGGTGGTGCAGGCCTCGCGGACGGCGGGATGCTCGGCCATGCGGACATGGGCGTAGGGGGAAGCGTGGCCGGTGAAGCCGATGTGCCGGATCTTGCCTTCCTGCTGCGCCTTGAGGGCTTCGTCGAGCACCCCCTTCGCGAGCCGGTCGTCGGCATCCTGCGGCGTCTTGAGTGCGTGGATCTGCCAGAGGTCGATCACCTCGGTGTTCATCCGCCGGAGCGAGCCTTCGAGATGCTGGCGGGCCGTTGCGGCGTCGCCGGCGGCGGTTTTGGTCATCAGGAAGATGTCGTCGCGGTACTTGGGGACGAGGTAGCGGCCATAGCGCTCCTCGGCGCGGCCTTTGGCATAGCTTTCGGCGTTGTCGAAAAAGCGGATGCCTTCTTCAAGCGCCTTTTCGATGACGGCCTGCGGGGTGGCTTCGTCCTCCGGCCAGCCGATATGGAAGCCGCCGAGTCCGAGGCAGGTGACCTGTATGCCGCATTTTCCGAGGGTTCTCTTGGGGAGGACGGGACCGAGTCGGTCCGAGCCGGGGCTTTCCGCGCGCGCCAGCGGGGGCGCAAGGAGGGTGCCGGCGACGGCCAATTGTTGCAGGGCTTCGCGTCTTTTCATGCGGCGATGCTAGCCGCGCGGATCCCGCCTGTGAAGCCCCGTGTTGAAAAAGCTGGGGATTAGGACTGGGCGGCCTGCTCGTTGCCGGCCTTGCGCAGCATGAACCACTTCATCGGCAGGCCCAGCCAGGCGGTGACTAGGCCGCGGCCGACGAAGAACATGCAGATGACGCCGATGGAGAGCGAGGCGACGACCAGTTTGCCGAGGCTGCGGAAGCCGAAGCCGTTGATGAAGCCCGCGACGATCGAGGAGAGCAGCATCCCGCCGGTGAGCAGCAGGTTGACCGTCGTGTCGTAGATGAAATTGCCGATGGTGTAGGAGGAGGACTGCGCCGTGGCCGGGTCGAGGCCCATCCAGCCAGAGACGAGGTTGAGCAGGCCGAAGACGGAGGTCAGCAGCAACAGGGTGATCATGACGTAGCCGCCGCCGAAGCAGAAGGCGGCGAACTTGGTGCGTTTCCGGATGGTCGGCGACAAGAAAAGCTTGCCGCCGTGCGCCATGAAGGCGCGCATGACGCCGTAGGCCCAGCGCATCTGCTGGCGGAAGAGATCGCGGGGGGTGTAGGGCACTTCGCACTTCACCTCCAGGTCTTCGACGTATTCGATGCGCTTGCCGCAGGTGATCAGCCGCAGCGAATAGTCGACGTCCTCGGTCAGCGCACCCATCGTCCAGCCGCCCATCTCTTCGAGGTAGCTCTTCTTGACCAGCTCGCCCGAGCCGCAGAAGACGCAGGATTTCGTGACGGCCTTGAGGAACGGCAGGATGACGGAATGGATGATGTTGACGATGCCGGTGCCCATCAGCGTGCTGTGGTTGTCGTGTACGTTGATGATCCGCCACGCGGCCTGCGCGCCGGCGAGTTCGGGATCCTTGATGACCGGCACCACGAGCCGCCGCAGGAAATCGGGCTGGGGCAGGAAGTCGGAATCGAGCACCAGGATGTAGTCGCCCTTGCTTTTGGGCAGCATGGCGTTGAGGTTGCCAGGCTTGAAGCCGGCGTTGTCGCCGCGGCGGCTGATCTCGATGCGGGGATGGGACGCGGCGAAGGCGTTGATCCGGGCGGAGAGTTCCGGCTGGTTGCTGTCGTCGCCGATGATGATCTGCATTTTTTCGACGGGGTATTCGAAGGCCAGGCAGCATTTGGCGCAGTTGAGCGCCGCGAGTTCGTTGTAGGTCGGGATCTGCACGGTGACGGTCGGGAAGCGCGACTCGTCCGCGATCGTTTCCGGCTCGCCGCGCAACTTCGAGAGCGCCAGCGCGAAGGCCGTGACGATGAAGTAACCCAGCGATAGGATGAACGCGCCCATGAGCGCAATTTCAAAAACGGTCTTAACAACGGTATGGAAACCCATAGGTTCCTCCAAAAAAAACCTTGCCCATGTCGGGGTCGTGAATTAGCGGCGTTCTTTATAGGTAATTTGTTGGGATGGCAACCCTTGCCACGGTTTATTTTCGGGTGCTTCCGCCGCTTTTTGCGCCGGGCGGGGGCGCTTTTCGGGCCGATTCCGCCATTGCATCGCCTTGGGCTTCCCAGTATAACCCCCGCTTGTTTTTCCGCCGGGCTGGAATCGGCGGCGTCCGCTTATGGAAAGGTTTTTGTGATGATGACATCGAAAGAAATCCGCCAATCGTTTCTCGACTTTTTCGCGTCGAAGCAGCACGCCATCGTAAAATCGGGCAGCCTGCTGCCGGACTCGCCGAACCTGCTCTTCACCAACGCCGGCATGAACCAGTTCGTCCCGGTCTTCCTTGGCCAGGCCAACTGCCCCTACAGCCCCGGCCGCGCCGCCGACACCCAGAAATGCATCCGCGCCGGCGGCAAGCACAACGACCTCGAAGACGTCGGCCTCGACACCTACCACCACACCTTCTTCGAAATGCTCGGCAACTGGTCCTTCGGCGACTACTTCAAGCAAGAGGCCATCGACTGGGCCTGGGAGCTGATCACCACCGTCTGGGGCCTCCCCAAGGAGCGCCTCTACGCCACCTACTTCGGCGGCGACGCCAAATCCGAGGCCGACCTCGAGGCCAAAAACCTCTGGTTGCGCTTCCTGCCCGAAGACCACGTCGTCCCCGGCAACCGCAAGGACAACTTTTGGATGATGGGCGACACCGGCCCCTGCGGCCCCTGCTCCGAGCTGCACGTCGACCTCACCCCCAACGGCGACGGCGGCGCCAAGCTGGTCAATTCAGGCTCGGCCCAGTGCATGGAAATCTGGAACCTCGTCTTCATCCAGTTCAACGCCAACGCCGACGGCACCTTCAGCCCGCTGCCCGCCCAGCACGTCGATACCGGCATGGGCTTCGAGCGCGCCTGCTCCATCATCCAGTGTACCCAGAACTTCACCGACTTCTCCGGCATCATCTCCAACTACGAAACCGACGTCTTCACCCCCATCTTCCGCAAGCTGGAGGAACTCAGCGGCGTCAAGTACCACGCCTCGCTTCCGCCTGCGTCATCTGAAATTTCCGATTTGAAATCCGAAATCGCCACGGACGTGGCGTTCCGCGTCATCGCCGACCACATCCGCTGCCTCGCCTTCGCCATCGCCGACGGCATCATCCCCTCCAACGAAGGCCGCGGCTACGTCCTGCG